>JAISBG010000423.1 GCA_031266315.1 Planctomycetaceae bacterium
TCGGTCTTTGGTCGGTCTGAGTTGGCGTAGATTTTTGATGCAGCCAATTTGACAGTCGCCGTGCTTCAACTGCTTGACGGCGGTATGTTTCAGGGAACAGTTTTGAGTGAGCCAAATTCAACCGTCTCGGAATTCGTTCCCGATCAAACAACCTTATAAACGTACCACAAAAAAATATAATGATAATTGTACAAAAATACAACACGATCATTTTACGCACTGAAACAACTACTGAGTAAAAAATTACCCAATTTTTTACCTTCCGAGGCTACTTGACGCGCTTAGAACAGGTATTGGATAAGCACACTCAGTAGTATAAGTTTAACTTTTTAGGTATTTTTGAGGTAAATTTTTCCATATCTTTCTATTCACGTATCTTCCTATAAAATACAACGCGATACAAGCGAATAAAAAACTAAAATACAAAATAGCCGCTATGTAATTATGTCGGCTTCCCATTGAGTAAGATCCCTGAATGAATCCGATTGGAAACATATTCACTAGTATTACGAGTAACCATCTTATTAGTATCCACTCTCTTGAATTCCGAAGTAATTCTTTGTCATCTGGAATAACGCGCGTGATCTTAGCATATTTTGTCCCCTCAAGTAATCCCCATCCAAAACAGAATATCATTACGAAAAATAGTGATAAGTTGCTTAGAAACAGCGGATTTGATATTTTTTCTACATAAGAAATAGCAAATCCATCCTCTATATTATTTTCGAAAACTATATTTGCAATCTGTAATGCTATTTGATAGTCCACATGTACGAGACACCAATATAGTAAAAAAATAAATAATATACAGAATACACAAAAAAGTATGTTCGAACAGAAATACCTAAATCTAGTTCGTTTTTTCATTTTATTATTGGAAATTTACGGGTATATCTGCGTTAATCCTTCAAATCTGTGTAATCTGCGTGCTAAAAAGGAGGTTGTAGTTGGGCTATTCTCTATAATCGTACAATTACTGAAATATTACAAAATAGTTACCAAATAGTTTCCTGATTGATATTTTGTACTAATTTTCGTCCGGTGGAGTTTAGCGGAATATGTTGGAGTTCTGAAGGCGTAACCCACCGAAATTCGTAAGGTTTTGTGTTTTCTGTGTTTTCCGACGGCGAGATTTTGCCGTGATCTATGCCCTTAAAAAAAAGCAACGTAATCCGAAATCGTGTTACGGAATGTTTTATTGTTTCGATTAAAATTTCCGGTTCCAAACGGCGACCGGTGATCAACGCCAATCGTTCACGAAGTTTTGGGTCTGACGTAATATGATTGAGTTGTTCCGCATTGGTTTCGGCTCTTGGAAAATCCCACAAACCAGCCCAACGAACTCCTTCAGGATAACGAACCAACAAAATTTTTCCTTGTTTCCGTACCAAAAGAGCAACTTCCGTCCGGTCTTCTTTTTTTTCTTTGTTTTTTTGATACGGAATTTCCCATTGCAAACCCAATTTTGCTGTTTCGCAAAACTGAACAACCGGACAATGAAGACATTGCGGTTCTTGACAAGTACAAATAAGATTTCCAATATCCATCAAGGCTTGATTAAAACGTCCGGTGTTTTTTTGTGGCAAAATTTCTTCAGCAAAATTCCACAACAAAGCGTTTGCCGCGTTTTGAGTTGGGTCGGCGCGAAGAGCCAACAATCGGGCGTGAAGCCGAATTGTGTTGGCTTCAAGAATCGGTTGCCGTTGATCAAACGCAATAGAAAGAATCGCTCCGGCAGTGTAACGTCCAATTCCGGGTAAACTCAGAACATCATCACGGCAATTCGGAAAAACACCGCCGAATCGTGTTACGATTTCTTGCGCTGCCCGGTGCATTTGAATACAACGCCGATAATATCCAAGTCCTTCCCAAAGCCGGTTTACCTCATCAATCGGAGCCGCCGCAAGTTCCGCAATCGTTGGAAACCGTTTCACAAACCGGTCGAAATAACCTTCAACTGTTTTCGTTGTTGTTTGCTGTAACATGATTTCACTCACCCAAACCCGATACGGATCAATAGTTGTTCCGTTATTCCGCCAAGGGAGTAATCGGGAATGTTTGGCGTACCACGCGAAAATCCGACGACGAAATATTGTGTAATTTATATCCATGTTTCTTTAGTGAGATTTCAACATTCATTTGATTGATCACAAAAATAAAAGAGGCTGTTTCATAATCATGGTGTTTGTAAAACGAGTTGTACGGCATCAACGATAACGTAACTGATTGTTCCTTTATTTGAAACGGTAATTATTGCTGTTTTATCGAACGAAAATATTCCGAGTGATACGAAAAGATTATCAATCGGCGGTTTTTTCGTTTGATCGACGAAGATTGTTGTTTCGCCGCCGCTATGGGCAATTCGCACCGGAACCGCAACAGAACGGTTGGGATTCGGCGCATAGGAAATCCGAACTTCATAATTACCCGGCTTGTCAATTTTGAACGAAAATTCAGCAGACACACTGCCTTTGTTTTCGTTGGCATCGTGAAGGTAATCGGTTTCAACAAACTTCGGCATCGAAGAACTATTGTTCCAATTTCCGGTCAGTTTCGCAGAATCGTTATCAAGAACAATTCCATTCAATTTTTTCGCGTCAACATTGTTGGAATTGTTTTTTTGTCCCGAATAAGACAAACGTTGACCATCTTCGAGAAGGCGTTTTTTAAGTTTTTCGTAATCAAGTTTCTGTACATCAATATTTTCGTCAATTGCTAAAACGGCAGCGGTTGCGGCACTTTGACCGAGAATCATAAACACAGGCTCCATTCGAATGGAACCGAACGCAATATGAGAACTGCTCACACAAACCGGTACAAGTAAATTCGTACACTGTTCACGTTTCGGCACAATCGACCCGAAATCAATTCCGTACGGACCTCGCGGTGAAACACCAATATCGCCTTCGTTCTGAACCGTTCCTTCCGGTGTAACATAGCGACGGACATTATGCGAATCAAGAGCGTAAGAACCCATTCCCACCGGTTTGGGACAACGCCGTTTCGCCATGCAATCAAGTTC
>JAISBG010000430.1 GCA_031266315.1 Planctomycetaceae bacterium
CTTTCCGACATTCGTAACTCCAAACGATTTTTTCTTGTTTTGCCTGAATGGGAAGAAAGATCAACGAAAAAACAGCACCGCCCCAACACCAAACCGCAAAAGCGGTATCAGGATCGGAATATAGTACAATTTTTTTGATAAACACCGCTTCAATCGCCGCCAGAAACATGGCGGCAATACGGTAACGTAAATCTGAACGTGTCAGCAATTTCCATGAAAACCGCCCGAAAGATTGACCGGAATCAATAACAAGATAACTCCCGCCAACAATCAAAGCAACTCCGAATATTCCAAACAAACCGGGAATTTCAAAGAGTAACACAATACCAAAAATAATTCCGATGACCGGTTTGTACGCATTGATCGAACCAAGTACGGAAAGCTCACCGCTTCGTACCGCTTTAACCAAAAAACCGTTACCTAACGCCCCGAATAATCCTGCCAAAACCGAATAACTCCAAAATGCCGACGGAAAATTCGTCCACGAAATACTCCACACCAACGGAATAACAGTAACAGACAAAATAAAATAGGTTAAAAAATTAGCAAAAAACGGACATTGTCCATCAGAACAAACAGTATCAGAACAAATTCGTTTCTGAAAAACATTGGAAAGCGGATTGATAATAATCCGCAAAAAAACAGCAAAAAAGATCATCTGGATTCAACTTCTGTATAAATTCTCCGCATGAATTTTGTTACATTTTGACAAACACCGTAGGTGAAACTTGACGGATAATCCGTTTCTTTTCCAAAACACTCAAAGCGGTAGCAACTTGCTGTTCTTCGAGACCTGAGTTTGTTACAATATTGTAGAACAGAGTCGGAGAAGTTCCGACAGACCGCAACACAATGAGTTCAATTTCATTCAGGGACGTTTCATTGGGGTGACGAATCGGGTCGGGTAGTTGCGGCATATTGAGCAAAAGAACCTTTTGTCGTAACGGACCAAGAACATTTAAGATGTCATCAGCCGATTCCACTAAATAGGCTCCGTCGCGAATCAACTGATGACAACCTTGTGAATTAGGCGATTCGATGGAACCGGGAACAGCAAAAAGATCACGTCCCTGTTCTCCGGCAATTCGTGCGGAAATCATGGCTCCGCTCCGCAAGGGTGATTCCACGACAAGAACTCCGAGTGAAAGACCGCTGACAATCCGATTCCGTTGCGGAAATGTCCATTTTGCCGATTGATGTAACGGCGGATATTCACTCAACACCGCACCGCCGGACTGAACAATTTGTTCGGCAAGAGTTTCATGTTCCGGCGGATAAATCCGGTGATGACCGCTTCCCAAAACAGCAAGAGTTCGGGCGTTGGATTTTAAGGCGGCGCGGTGAGCCACTCCGTCAATTCCCAATGCCAAACCGCTGATAATTGTAAATCCGTTACCGGAAAGAGCGGTTGCCAAACGGTTTGTCTGACGGCAGCCGTAAGCCGAACTTCGGCGCGTTCCAATAACCGCAATCGAAAAAGTATCCTGCGGCAAGATTTTCCCTTTAACGTACAAAATTGGCGGCGGGTCATAAATTGTTCGAAGCGGTTCCGGGTATTGTGAACTATGAAGCGGAATAATGTCAATTTGGTTACGCTGACAAAGTTCGAGGACGACTTTAGGATCAAAATTTTGTCTTGCCGAAGCCAACTGTGAAGCCGTATCCGGTTTCAAAAATTCAAAACCGCTCAAATCATGGTAAGAAGCGTTCAGAATTTCCGTTGAGTTTCCGAACCGTTCCAAAAGTCGCAAATAGGTTCGCGACCCAACCCCTTCAATCATCGAAAGAAGAATATCGTCCAAAATTTCCGAAGAATTATCGCTCATCATTAAAATCAAAATCTAAAATTTTTTGTAATGATTCAGTTTTTCTACCAATATGTTGTCCCTAACGGGACAGGAAAATTAACTATTCCGTAAGATTAAAGACGAAGTTGATGCATAACATGAGTTAGGGAAATAGACAAACATAAAAAATCACATTTATCGTAATAATAAATGTAAGCGAAAAGAGCATACCAATCAACAAAAAACCTGCACACCGGTACGCCATTTTGCAGAAGTTCAGTTTTAAAAAGAATATTGCAACTTTTATTGTTTCGTGTTACGGTGATTTGCGGGTTTCATGGTCAAGGTGAATATCGGAAGGTAAATTCGTATCAATTTCTTTGACCGATTCAAGAAGTCCTTTTAAAATTATTTTTATATCGATTTTATCCATTCGCGCTTTGTAACCGAGCAAAAGGCGGTGGTTGAGAACCGGAGCGGCAACAAAACGTACATCTTCAAATCCGGCAGAAGGACGACCGGCAAGGAGTGCAGTAGTTCGGGCAGCTTCTGCCATTGCAATCGCCGCACGCGGCGACGCACCGAAATTCACATAATCCCGAACAATCAGCGGCGCGTCAGGAGAATTGGGATGCGTTGCCGTAACAAGTTTTGCAATATAAGCCGCTACCGCAGTTGGTAAAAAAACACGTTTAAGTGATGCAAAAAACTGTTGCAACAATTCCGCATCGAAAATTGTTTGCGGTTCCGGCGGTGTTCCGTGACGACGCGAGGTAATAATCTCTTGTAACACGTTGACGGTCGGCATTTCCACATGTAATTTGAACAAAAATCGATCCAACTGGGCTTCCGGTAACGGATAAGTACCTTCCAGCTCGATCGGGTTTTGCGAAGCAAGAACAAAAAAAGGGTTCGGTAACGGTCGGGTCTGACCTAACAATGTTACAGAATGTTCCTGCATGGCTTCAAGCAACGCAGATTGTGTTTTCGGCGATGCACGGTTGATTTCATCGGCAAGAAGAATATTGGTAAAAACCGGACCGGGTTGAAACACCATTTCGCGATACCGATTTTCTGTTTCCTGAAGAATATTTGTTCCTAAAATATCGCCCGGCATCAAATCCGGCGTAAATTGAACACGGTTAAAAGTCAACCCGAACAAATTACCGAGTGCTTTGATGAGTGCCGTTTTGCCGACACCCGGAACTCCTTCAAGCAAAACATGCCCTCGACTCAGAATACCAATCACCACCAATCGGTGTAACTCCTTTCGCCCAAGAAGAATACGATCAAGTTCTTTAAGGAGTCCGCCAATTTGATCAGCCAACGGCTTTATTTCGGACGGAGTTAAAAGAGGTGTAGTATCACTCATAATTTCTGATTGTTTTACTTTTTGGGGAGCAATCTTGTTATGCCGCTACAATACATAAATATTCAAGAGGCAGGCGAATTTTCGGAGAAAAAGGTTGCCTACCTACAATGACCCAAAAATTTCAAAATAATCAAGAATATTCCAATGAAATATTATCTAATTGTTTTACCCAATCGTCGGAAATAATCAAATGTTTTGTTTCGTTATTTCCATTGTTCCAACAGATTTTCAAAGATTTGTTCAAATTCTTTGAGTTCATCTCCCAATTCTTCTTTTAGAGAGCGAATAATGTCCAAACCGAGTTGACCATCTTTTTTTGCCTGTTCTAAATTACCGAGCGCGGCGAAAGCACTGGCGCGATTGGCATACGAAGTTGCTAAGGTTGGCAGAAAAATAGATCGGGCTTCTTCGTCCAAACCAAATTCTTTACTCAAAATTTTTTCTCTGATTTCAATTGCCTTATCAAAATCAGCCAGAGATTCTTGAACGTTACCAATATTCATTGTCGTTACGCCGCGATTCTCATACGCCATCGCATAAGAATTGAGAATAACCGGATCTTCCTCATCAATAAAATCAGCGAAATCATTGATCGCCCGATCAAAAATTTGGTAGGCTTCCTGTTTTTTATCAATATCCAGAAACATGGTTCCTTCGGCTGTGAGGGCTTGAAAAAGGTCGAGGCGATTTTCAAAATTACCGTTTTGGGCTAATTTTTCGAGGATTTCAATTCCCCGCCCAACATCAATCAGAACATCGCCGACTTT
>JAISBG010000435.1 GCA_031266315.1 Planctomycetaceae bacterium
GATAACCAAGACCAAAATAGCATGACTTCATTCGTAAAAACGAATAAAGAATTGCTCACAAAGTCAGATGTTGAAAATATCAAGTCGGTGTTGACGGAAGCGGTGGAGCGACCAACCGAATATGTTTATGAGTTACGGGAATGGGTACGGGAACAATTTGACGCAAAACAAATGTCCGACAATTTTGAACGATTCCGTGTCAATTATGGCAATGAAGTCAAAGATCATGACAACACGCTTGACGATGTAAAAAAAAATTACAAGAACCTATTGAAGAGTTTGGATTCTCTGAAATTGAAATAAAAATTGAATCCGAACAAAAACAGGAGCAAGAACAATGTACCGACAACAATTCCCTAACAACGGTTGGGACTTTGCGAACGAAAAAGCCGATTTTCAGACCTTTCTCGAATCGCAGGAAGTAGCCGGTGAACATTGGTACATTCCGTTTGCGGAAATTAAAAATACAATTAGAAAACTTGCCGAAACGTACAAAAATTCAAAAGTAACAAACCTTGCTCCGACTTGGAGTAATTATCCCTATATGCAAGATTTTTCAAACGGTTGTGCGCCAATCAATAATGCCCGTACATTAGCGTTTGAAATGGAATTGATGGAACGGAAAGGAAAAGAGATTAAAGGATTCCGTCCGTTTGAAGCCTATACGTACATGTTGTACCATGCGTTGATACGTAAAAAATATAATTACGACGGATGTTCAATAAGCGGAATAATGATTGCCAATAATAAATATGGCGTTTTGCCTTATGATGTATTCGGTAACACAATTACGGATAAACAAATGGTAAATTTAGGCTGGAATCGCAGAGCAAATTATCAATCTGTTATTGATCGTTACGGCAAGGAAGCGGAAAAATTTCAAATTGTAACAACCGTTCCCGATACCTTTGATGACCTTGTTTTGTGTTTGCAAGCCGGATTAGCGGCAACTTATGGTACCGACAGAGAAACACGCAAAGGTAAAGACGGTTTGTATCATTTAACCGGTCGCGGAACTGCTCACGCAATGTGTTACGGTTTTTACAAAGACGACTGTTTCGGACACGGAAATTCCTACGGAGATGGTTTCGGCTGGTTTCCAATCGAAGAAGCAAAAAAACAATGGAATAGCCGATATTATGACGTATTCGTGATTGTTGATATTGAACGTTCCCGAAAAAGGGAAAATCATAATTTGTAATTTTTTTCCAAACTGGAGAATATTGTTATGGATAACGTTGTAGAGCAAGTAGGACCTATTGTTCCTAATATTGATTATTCCCAAGTTCAATATTGGAGCCCGCTTGTATTTATTGGTGTTGCAACGCTTATCATTCTTGCAACTTTAATTCCGATGGTTATTACTGTTATAGTATTTGTCATTAAGTCGAATAATGCCTCCAACAGAGAACAATTAACGGCACAAGAAAAAACTCATCAATCGCAAACCGAAGCGATTATAAGTTCCTACCAAACACAAGTCAGCGGATTAATGGCGCATCAAAAAGAACAGATTGAACGAATCTGTAATTCTCATGTAAAAGAGATGGAAGCAACTTCCAAATCTTTTGAGAAAGTAGTCAAATCGTTCGATAATGCAATAGAACGCCGCGATAATCAGCAAACCGAAATCATGCGTGAACTTCGCGTTATTAATGATAAAATTGATAATGTCACAATAACACTTGGTGGACATATCAATAGTCATCACAACGAATAAACTTTTTAACGAAAGGAAAAAGTTATGAATATTTGGCATACTTGCGAAAAGTGTCGTAAAAATTTTACGCACAAAGGAACCTTTCTTGAACACATCAAAAATTGTAAAGGTTCAAAAAAAACGCAACAAAATAATTCGTTAGATAATTCGCCGGAAAACAAAACCAATCCTAAAACCATTTTAACTGACCAAACGGAGAAAAGTAAATAAATATGAAAGGATTACTGGACGATATATTTTCCGGTCCCAAAGGTGTTGCGAGTACACTCCTTCAGGAGTTGGCTGGAGCCGCCGAATTGGTTTGGGTTGGAACGCAAGGTAATTATGATCCCGAAAATGATCGTTATGAGGCGACAGCCAATGAATCCGTACAAATTTCTTTTGCGGTGGAAACTGTCAATCGTAACGTTTTAACTCATGTCGATGGAGTTCAAATTTTAGCGGGTGATTTGGTGGGTTTAACGTCGGCAGACATGGTAACTCGTCCAATTCGAGAAAAAGTTGACAAACTTATATTGTCAGAAACAACGTATTTAATTATTTCAACAGAAATGATTAAATCAGGAAACAAAACAGCAATGATCCGAATATTAGCACGAAAAGTAAAATGAAATTTGAAGATCAATTAAAAAATGCCTTTGAAAAAGCAACGAAAAATGCACATCGCCGCGTGGTTCGTGCTGCATTGAAGGGATTTGAAAAAATCAATGAATGGAGTCCGGTTGATCAAGGAACTTTTCGTGCGAATTGGAATGTTTCATTTGGCGAATTAGATCGTAGTTTTGATTTGGATTTAACGAAAGATGATATTGCTACAAATACAGCAACTGCAATGGCGAAAATTACTAATGATACAAAATTAGGAACGACAGTTTACATTTCAAATTCCGTTCCTTACGCGATTCCGCTTGAAAACGGACACAGTTGGCAACAAGCCCCACACGGAATTGTTGCGCCGACATTGCGATTCCTGCAAAATGCAATTGACGCTGGAAGATTGAAATGAATTACGAATTTGTTGCAAAAAAAGTCAAACAAATGATTGCGGAGGTTGTTCCCAACGCGGTTATTTATTTTGCAAACGAAACGCCTAAAGAATCATCGACGCTTGATATTGGAATTGCCGTTGCGGAAACGGATGCCAATCCTTACACGGAATCGGAAATGAAGCGGTTGGCATCGGTTAGTATTCTTCTTTCCGTTCCTGTTTCGACCAGTACGGAAAGAATAAATAATATTGCATCGAAAATTCAGGCAATGTTTTGCCCGATTGTATCGAAAAAATCCGGTTTTCGTGTGGAAACCGGTGAATGGATGAGAATCCATTCCTCTCGTCAAATGGCGGGATTTGTCAATGAACAGTTTCAAAAATATCAAATCAATGTTCGTGTTGAATTAGATTTGTACACTTATGAAGGAGAATAATAATGTCAACACCACCTTCCAATATTCCGTTCAAAAATCTTGGTTTGGCTCGTGTTCGGTTAATTCCTGTTACGGTTCTTGACCCCGAAGCAACTACCGACCCTATTGAGCTGAACTGCACCAGTAAATCACTTCCCGGATTCGAAGATGCCCCTACGTGGCAGATTCTTACGGATAACCCCGAACAACAAGTTGCCGAAACAATCAAGGGAAAATTAGGCGGAATGACCGCGCTGGAATTTACGGAAAATTACGATCCGGTAAGACAAGTTTTTTTGTCACGGTATCTTAGAGCAAAACTTACTGTTGAAATCGTTTATGATGATCCGTACTTGGATTTTATCGCGGCAATTACGATTCCTAATTGTGAATTACTCAATCCGGGTGGCGGTACTTCTGGCGGTGAAACTAATTCCGCAGGAACAATGGTCATCAAGGTTCAACCACGCGGTGGCGGCACAATTGCTGATTTGATACAGATTGAAACAACAGATCGCGCTCCAAGCTAATACTGAACGGTAAAATTTTTGATACGTTTGTTTGTTTTTTAACTTTTTAATTTTTAATCAATGGAGAATAAAATGTTTGACCCCAAAAAATGGATTGAATCGGCTTCGAAAATTGTTGATATAACTATAAACGTTGCTGGTGAAACAATTAAAATCAAGCGTTTAACCGGAATCCAGTGGGAACACTATATTAAAATCAGTCAGAATACTACAGATGAAAGTAGTATTGCAACGGTGTTACATTATGGTCTGATCAATGAGAAATCGGCAGACAAAAAGTTTACATTGCAAGAAATGGTTGAATTTGCGGATTCGTGTCCGGCAAGAGCCGATAAAATTGCTTCGGAAATTCTCAAAATCACTTTAGCGGTCATTGCCGAAGAGGAGAAGGCAATTAAAGATTCGGAAAAAAACTCCGTGAATCCCGATACGCAGTTGCCTTCCGCCATTGGTGTCGGGACTACGGACAAAACCCGTGCACCGTCAACGTCAGTAGGCGTGAATTAATTGAACACGAAACATTCCTTCGCCTTGAAGCGGCGGGGGAATTTTTTCCGTTACGAGAAGAACATTTATTGACGGCGATTCTTCGCATGTTGATTTTTCATCTTGGCACAAAAGGTGCAAGTTATCAATCGTTAGAAAAGTATGTTTCCGATCCTTTTTCGGTGCAGTTATCTCGAATTGCTCCGCCGACATCCGAAGAAATCAAAACAAAAATTATTAAAGATGATAGATTATTTGGAAGTGCCTTATTGATGTTGGGCGGAAAATCGAGAACAAAAAAAGTATCACGTAACGAATTTAGGAGAAAATACGGTGTCTGATCTTGTTTCAACCCTTGCTCTTGCTCTTGAATCCAGTAAATTCAATGCCGGATTAAAAGAATCCGGTGATCTTGTTGATGGTTTGGGAAATCGTACCGCACACATGACCCAAACCCTGAAAACAGCAAGTATTGCTTTGGCGGGGTTATTCGCCAGTAGTAAAGTAATTGGTTTTACTAGAAGTGTAATCAATGCGGCATCACAAGCCCAAGACTTGGACTTGAAATTTCGTACAGTATTCAAAAGTATTGGATATGAAGCGGAAAAAACATCTCTAAAAATTCAAAAAGAATTTAACAGAACGACCGGTTCCGCGCAACAACTTCTTTTAACAACCGGTAATGTTCTTACTTCAATGGGGATCGGGCAACGTACCGCTCTCCAATTTGCCGGAAAAATATCGGAATTATCAATTCAAATTGCCGCTCTTCATGGTATTTCCGAAGAGGCGGTTTCCGATGCGTTTTCTTCGGCAATGATGGGACAAACACGATCATTGCGAAGTTATGGAATTGCGATAGAAGAGAGTGCTCTCAAAGCAGAAATTGCCACACAAAAAAAGAAAGGGGTTATTTTTGCAACCGAAAAAGAAGCACGGGCAAACGCCATTCTTACTTTATCATTCAAACAATCTCATAATGCGATTGCTGCTTACAGTAATATTTCCGAACGATATTCAGAGCAATCCCGAAAGTTTCAAGAAAATCTTGGCGAACTACAAGAAGCGATAGGCGATGCCTTTACAAAACCAGCCGCCAGAGTTTTGAGTTTTGCTAATAAATATATCGAAAAATTTACTTCATTAGATCAATCAACAATTGCTTTCGTTTCAACGGTTGGTTTGGGCGTAACGTCTCTTGGTATTTTGGCAAGCGGTTATAAAATTGTTACGGGGGTTATCGGAACCTATAACGCAATTCAACAAGCGGCTACCGCGGCGCAAGCAATCGCGACAGAAGCAACAAAAAATAATACCGCAGCATCGACAATAGATACCGAAACAACATTAGCCCACGCAACGGCAACAGCAACAGACCGTACCGAAGTTGCATTAAGAACTTCGACGATAGGTAAAAGTGTAACAACAGAAAAACTCGCTGCAACCGAAACTGCCAAGTGGACTGCGGCACTCAAAGCAAATACTGCAACATCGGCGACAAATCGTAATGAAATTGCAACAAGAACTTTGGCAATAGATAAAATTATAGCGACAGAAAAACTCGCTACGATAGAAACTGCCAAGTGGACAAAAGCATTATCTTTGAATGCGAATCGTTTCAAAAATTCAGAGCAAATTCAGTTACGATCTACAGTAGTCAAAGAGACTGCAACAGCAGAGAAATTTGCCGCGGCAGAAACTGCCAAATGGACGAAAGCATTAACCTTAAATGCAAGTCGTTTCAAAAATTCAAAGCAAATTCAATTACGAGCAACAGTTATAAAAGAGGTTGCAACAGCAGAAGAATTAGTTACCGTAGCAACCAACACATGGACGACAGCATTACAAGCAAATTCTGTTGCATTAACACAAAATATTGCTTTAGCTGAAAAATTAGCAAGTATCAATCCTGCGGCATTAGCAACACAAACGGTTGCCGGTACCGCACAAACGGCAATACCTGCCAATGCTAATACCGTACCAGTAACAACAGCGGCGAAACCAATAACAACAGCCGCGAATCGTACCATAAAAATTGCTAACGATGCCGCGCAAACCGCTAGCCAAACAGCACAAACTGCAAACAACGCCGCAACAACGGCAACACATACCGCAACAACTGCGACACGCGCCGCAACAACGGCGACCAATGCCGCTACGGTAGCAACCCGTACCGCACAAACAGTAACACAAACTGTAACTCTAGGCATGGCTAATGCCGGCAATCATGTGTCAACAATGGTTGCAGGTAATAATGTAGCAACTAATATGAATAGTGCCTCTGTCGGGTTAAATTCTGTCATTATGGCAGGATCGGCACTAACACCTGCAAGAAAAGCAATTGCAGCACCGGCAACATCATTAACACAAGTACCCGTTCCACATCCACCTAAAATACCAGTTCCATATCAACGAGTACCCGTTCCACATCCGCCAATAGATAATGTTTCAAAACTCTATGCGGCTAGTTTTTTACCATTTAGAAAGTTAGCTGATGCGAGCAGATATGTTGGGGGAGGTATTGCAACAGGGGCAAAAAGTTTAGCTTTTAGTACGTATAATAATGTTTTACCGTCTATGATAGCGGGAGGGCGTAGTGCGGTTTTGAATCCTGGTCGAACTTTGGCAACCGCGGCTCTCGGAGTGCCAAATATGATTGCCGGTGTACCCGTTCGTGGTGTCGGTTTATTAACAAAATCGTTTTCCGGTCTTAGCAAAACTTTGACGACTTTAGCGAAACATATTCCATTTGTAGGAAAAGCTTTTGCTGGTTTTCTTGGTCCGGTTGGTGCGATTGTTGGAATCGGTGCCGGAATTTGGGCAGGTCTCAAAGCATTGAAAGCAGCTCCAATGGCACTTGAATGGGTCATTGATAAAGTTAGTAACATTTTTACTAAAGAAAATATTAGTAAGGTATTTTCCAGCGCGTTGTCAATGGGAAAAAACGTATTATCAGGTGCCGCTAACTTGGTTGCCGGTGCGTGGCATGGTATTGAGGAAGTCGGTTTGCGCACTATTTTTGCGGGTGTTAATTTTTTTTCCGAAACAAAATATAAAACCGAT
>JAISBG010000509.1 GCA_031266315.1 Planctomycetaceae bacterium
CGTTGAGAACCTGAATCGTCGTAAAAATGCCGATAAACGTCACGGCAACAACTTCGAGGTCGAGACCGCGCAGCAAATAAGCAACCGCAACAAACGGAGCCGTCATACTCATCAGCAACATGGTTAAAATCGCACCGGCAAATGCTTTACCGAAAACGATTGTGGACGGTTTTAGTGCGGACGTGAACATTAAATCGCCGTTGATTCGCTCGGAAGCCGTTGTCAACGCCGTGTAAACAACAACGGTAAAGAAACAGGCAATTCCCATTGTTACCGCCAAACCGACGAAAAGAATCCCGCCGTTACCATGAATTTGAGAGGAATTTTGCGGAAGCAACACGTTACTCAAACACACCACGACCAATACCGCAACATATAAATTAATCAATACAATAATAAACCGGTTGCGAACTTGTTGCCGAAGTTCCCGCAATAAAAGCGGATTGATATTGACCGAAAACGGTTGTAATCTCATAGTTACAATTTTGTGAACAGTATAATAATTTCCTGTTGAAACGGTAGATACGAAAATAATTATGAATGGAAAAAAGAAAATGTCAAGCATGTTAAAAATTACAAACTTGCAATCCTACCTGTTCAGGGATTCCATTTTCGTTGAAACAAGATACAATGAAACGAATTAGTAAAAAATTTGTAATTATGTCAGCAGAATTATCAGGTAGGCGACCTTTTGCTAAAAGGTCGCGTTGGCGTACTCGCCGACTGTGAATCAGTTTAATGATGGCAAAATTATGACTCAACCGGCGCGACCCTTCAGCGAAGGGATCGCCCACCTGATAATTGCCTAACTTTAACGAAAATGCTACTGAATAATTACAAAAATTTTCCGTACGTCCCCCCAATTTTCAAGGAGTATTGTATGTTTAACCGTAACTTATTTTTCCTTGTGTTCTTGTTCACAGTAAGTCCGTTTCTTGTTGCCGCAGAGTGGAAGCCGTTATATGATCTTGGCGACAACGGTTGGACTCTTATCGGCACAAACGGTTCAGGGCAATGGACAATCGACAAACCTGAAATTATTACCGTAACAGCCGAAAAATATGATAAACTTCCGATGTTCAACGCCAAAACAGCCGAATACAATCGCGGAATGAAACTTCATCAGATTCGAGCACAGGAATGTCCCACCGCATTTGCTGTTGATCCGGATTCCATTATTGTTCGGGAAAAGCCGGAAAAAGATTCGTTCCGGTATGAAGTCGGTAAAGATTATCAAATCGAACCCAAATGGGGTTGTGTCGGACGGATTCCCGAAAGCCGGATTAGTGAACAACAATCTGTCTATATTGATTATGTTTACGGTAAAATGCGGATTGATTCGCTTGTCCAAACCAAAACCGGTCAATTGATTCTGAAAAAAGGCGTGTCCCATGTTACAACGCCCGTCCAACCGGAACTTGAAGACGGCGAAACACGATTGCTCAACATTTGGATCAAAGCGCGTATCGAAAAATTAACCTCTGAATTGCTTTTTCCGATTTTGGAATCCCAATATCCCGAACCGCCCGCCCAAACTCCAACAACAGCGGAAAAACTAATTCCTAAAACAATCGCAAAACTGAAAGCGGGTGAAACGGTTACGATTCTTGCTTGGGGTGATAGTGTTACCGATGCCGGATATTTGCCCAATCCGCAAACCGAACGTTGGCAGGAACAGTTTGCCGCTCGACTTCGTACAAAATTTCCTAAAGCGAATATTGTTTTGAAAACAGAAGCATGGGGCGGACGCAACACCGATTCTTATCGCAATGAACCGGCGGGAAGTCCTAAGAATTACCAAGAAAAAGTTCTTGATTTGAAACCGGATTTAATTATTTCGGAATTTGTCAATGATTCTTTTATGCACGGTAATACGTTGGATCAACGGTATTCTAAAATTCTTTCGGAGTTTACGGCAATTGGAGCCGAATGGATTGTTCTGACGCCGCATTATGTTCGTGCCGACTGGATGGGACTACAAGCCGAACAAAAAATTGACGACGACCCGCGACCTTACACAAAATCGTTACGTGAATTTGCGGCAAAAAATAATGTTGCGCTGGCGGACGCCGCAAAACGTTACGGTCGGCTCTGGAGACAAGGGATTCCTTATTCAACATTGATGATGAACAACATCAATCATCCCAACCCCTTCGGTATGAAACTTTTCGCCGATGCCCTCATGGAATTATTCGAAACAGAACAACAATGAAATTTCGTAATTATTCAAGGAATTTTCATCAAGAACCGACTTTATGGATAAAACTCAAAAGGTAAGCGATTCATAAGATAGGCGAACATAAGGTGAGCAACCGTTCAACATAAGGTGGGTAACCGTTCAACATAAGGTGGGCAACCGTTCGCTGAACGGTTGCGTCGGCGATAGCCGACTTGCCCCTGTTGACGACTGGCAATTTGATTCCAAAACGGAAGGCAACACAATTTGCCATCATTAATCTGATTCACTGTCGGCTAACACCGACGCGATGTTTCAGCGAAACATCGCCCACCTTAGATTGCCTACCTTATGTTTGCCTACTTTAGAAATTTTTAACGAAAATTCCACTGAAATATTACCATAAAACTGACATGCGTTTTTTTTTCTCTGCCGGAGAACCAAGCGGCGACATTCATGCGGCGGCATTGATCGAAAAGATGCGGGAACATCTTCCCG
>JAISBG010000502.1 GCA_031266315.1 Planctomycetaceae bacterium
AAATTGCAAGCAAAACGGTTGATTCTACCGAATTAAGTATCCAGAAAAGAGGTGGGCGATCCCTTCGCTGAAGGGTCGCGCCGGTTGACTCGGAATTGACTCCAAAACGGTTGGCAATACAGTTTGCCGTCGTTCATCTGATTCACTGTCGGCGAATACGCCGACGCGACCTTTTAGCAAAAGGTCGCCCACCTGCGAAAGGTTGACAGTGAACACCCTTAGGAGAGTGGATGGTAGAGAGTTGATAGTAGAGAAAGAAATAGACCGCAACGTGTTAAATCCGCTTGTGATACTCTCCGCTAACAACTCTCCGCTCTCCACTAATACAGAGCGGCAACCACCGGAAAAACTTCATTATTAATTAAAATTAATTAAATCCATCGTAGTTCTAATTCGGGGCGGTAGGGAATACGTTGATAGGCTTCGTCGCCGATGTAGCCGAGCATTAAACCGCCGTGAACCGTTTCCGTGTCGCTAAGTCCAAGCCAACGATTGATTGCCGGATCATTTTGGGATGCCCTTATAAAATAGCCCGCCCAACAGGAACCTAACCGCATGGCGGTTGCACAAAGATCAAGCGTCTCCACCGCAATTGCCGTATCCATTGCGGGCCAAACCGCTGCCGCGTCCGTGTAGGCAACAACAACACACGGCGCACCACGAAAAATACCATTCGGTTCATTCATCTCACGCATTCCCGATTGTTGCGGTAAAGATTGAAGCCATTGGATAACAAGTTTTTCCAATTCCAGAACCTTGTTTCGATTGTTAATAACAAGCCATTTGACCGGAAGTTTGTTTTTCGCCGAAGGAGACCAACGAACAACATCCAATAATTGTTCGATAACGCGTTTCTCCAATGGTTTATCAGCGTAACGGCGAATCGAGCGTCTCATTCGGGCAAGTGTGGCGATATGTTCAAAACGCGGAATACTTTCCCGAACAAAATCCAAACACATATTCCCGTCAACTCCATTGACCGAAATAGCGTGAACCGGACAAACCGCAAGACAATGATAACACGAAATACAATATTCGTCCGCTTTTTCGATTGTTGAGGGATAATCGTTAAGAGTTGGACGAGCAAACAAACAAGCGGGACAGGCTCCAACACATTGTCCGCAACGAACACATAAATATTTGTCAATAATAATTTTATCCATAAATCATCTCTAAAAAGACCGTAACCGAAAATACCACATTTAAGTTTCAACAGTATAACCAATCTCAAAACAAAAGCAACAACACTATAAATATTTAGTGGAAAGTGGAGAGTTGATAGTGGAGAGTTGGGGACGCAAGCGAAAAGAGAGGTGGGTGACCTTTTGCTATTTGTTAAAAGGTCGCGTCGGCATTAGCCGACAGTGAATTAGAGTAACGATGGCAAAATTATGACTCAACCGGCGCGACCCTTCAGCGAAGGGATCGCCCACCACTTTTCGCGGACAGTGAATCAGAGTAACGATGGTAAATAGATTTGCCTTCCGTTTTGGAGTCAATAATGACTCAACCGGAACGATTTTGGGAAAAAATTGTTGGCGGTATTGAAAAATGGGTAAAAATAGCGGAAAATTTAACCCGTTGGTACAATTATTAGGTATTCTCAAAATACCAATTTCACAACGAACACAGTATAATTATAATGTAGTGAAAAAATTATCCCATTGGAACATTCTTTTATCTATTTTCCAAATTTGAACTATGAATCCTACAAATCAAGAAAATAAAACAACAAAAGTAGAACAATCTTTTCAAAAAATATTGTTCTATTATCGGCTTCGGATTGGAATAATAGCAACGATTGTTGTACTTTTACTGGCAGCCGGCGGTATTGTTCTGTTGCGGAATTTCAAGGAGACTAAGTTTGTTTCTCCAACTTATAAACAACTTGATCCCAATTCAAAAACCTATTGGGTTGACCGAACCCTTGCTGATATTGATTTGTATCGAAACACAAAAACAAAAGCCGGAAACACAAAGCAACTTTATTGGCTCCTTATGAACACATTGGACGAAGCACGGAAAATTTCCTCCAATTACGTGCGGATTATGGCAATCTCCGACATTGCTATAACGATGGCAAAAAATGATATTGACATTAACATCGACAACATCATCAAAGAATTAGGGGAAACTCCTTTAGCCGCATCAATGCGTACACGGATTATTGCTTCTCAAAGTCTTATGTTTTTGAGACTTGCGAAACGGTCTGCGGCACGGGTTGCGATTCAGGAATATGACCGGATTGTTATCGAAACGGACATGAAACTAAACACCGCAACGAATGAATTTGCATTTTTGGGAGTCATTACGACGTTAGCCTGTTTGCAAGATACCCCAAAATTAAGCGATATTTTTAGTAAACAGATTGAGTTTTCGTTGCGAATCACAACAGAACAACGAATGCGTGCTTATCGTTTGATTGCCGGAGAACAAGCGCGGGTTGGAATGTCAGTTGACGCGTTGAATACCGTCAAAAAAATCCGAAATTCTGTTGAACGTGC
>JAISBG010000529.1 GCA_031266315.1 Planctomycetaceae bacterium
GTTTTTTGGCATCGTCCGCAGATTCCAGTAAAATTCGCCGTTGGCGTTGAGCGTTTTGATAACGCCCACCACGCAAATCAATTTCAACCTGCGACATGACTTCTTTCATTTTTTCAAGATCGGTGTTGTGATAACCCATAACCCGCATGTGATTTAAATCAATTCCTTCAGCACGGTTTCGCAAATCGGCTTGTTTACCCGGCAACCGGTTTCGCTCCCGATCACCCCGATTCCGCGCCTGCGGACCCTCAAGACCTTCACCGGTTTCACCAGCTTCCTTGCCGCCGCCGGTTGCACCGCCGACCGCATCTTTACTGTGATCTTTAATTTGCCCTTTCATGTAAGGGTCTGGTGTTAAACGTGTCGGAGTATTGCGTCCGCCTTTTCCAACGGCTTCTTCACCAACAAATTCACCGCCGGATTTTCCTTGCCGACCTTCACCGGCACGTCCGGCAATCTCGTTTGTGTTCGGCAACCGGTTGCCCGTAACACCTTTGGCGGAATTATTTGAAATCGGTCCATCCGTCGCATCCCAACCTGCTCCTTTATCAAGCGAATCAATCATACTTGACGAAATATCCTCCATTTCTTCAAACAAATCTTCTTCCTCTTCCATCAATTCGCCGATCAGGTCTTCGAGCTCCAGCGGCAACTCCGCCATTGGAGCCTCTTTTTCGTCGTCGTTTACCGTTTCTTCCTGCGACCAACGTTCACGGTCTGCGGTGTCCGGTAACCATTTTTCCAGATTTGACGTAATTTCCTCCGCCATTTCGGTTCCGAGTTGTTCCAACGGCACCGCAATATCCGCACATTTATCAAGATCACCCTTGTCGCCGTTCTTTTTGGCAATCTCCGTTTGAATCTCCACCATTTCCTGAAGCAACGACGCATTGGAAAAATCTTGGAACGGCAATTTACTCAAATCGGAATTGAGTTCATTGAGAAATTTTTCCCAAGCATCTTCCGCCGCCTGAAGTTGTTTGACGAGTTGATCTTCCTCTTCGGAAAAATCTTCAACGTTTTCTTTGTTCAGATTTTGAGCGGCTTCAACCACTTTCCGTTGGGCTTCGACGGCTTCGTCCACTGCTTTTTTCAACGCCTCCATCTTTTTGCGAACATCGTCCGGCAAATCATCTTCGTTACGGTGTCCCATTTCTTCAAGGGCTTTGGTTTCGGCTGCCCGCGAAATTCCAATCATATTCCGCAACGCCTCAGCAATCTGACCTTGTAATTCGTTCAACTCCTTTGAAGGAACATCAAACGTTTCAAGTGTTGTCAGTTTGGTAATGGCATCAACTTGTTCGACGGCTTTGGTCATCAATCCAAACGCCAATTTGTTTAAGTCCCGTTTAATCATCAAATCCTCTGTTCGACCGTCAGCGGGAATCATTTTGACAATTCGGATTCCTTCTTTTTGAATTTCAACCTGAATTGTTCGGTTTTCACCGGCAATCGCGGCGCGTTCGTCGAGGGTTTGTTTTTCGGTTATCTGACCGGTTCGCACACGGTTACGGATTTGTTTTTCCATCAATTTCCGCAACGAATCCCGCAAAGTATTGAGTTGTTCGGTTGTTTCTTTGACGGCTTCGTCCTGATTGATTGTTTTGATCAACCGCCAAGGTCCGGCGGTTTCCTGTGGTTTGAGATCAAGTCCCCAAGTCGGATTACGATAAACTCGGTTGTCCAACGCAACAACCCGAACCATTAACGTTTGACCGGGTTTAACCATTTTTTCCGTAATGGTCAAAATATATTCCAAATCAAGAAGAGTGGTCGGATTTTTGTCGTCAATTGCCCAACGATGAATTTTTTCGGCAGATTTTTCGGCAAATTCTTTAGTTTCCGGCGAAGTTTTATTTTCTGTGGTTTTTCCTTCGTCGTTTGAATTACTTTTGATTTTCGTTTCAATCCATGCGGCGGAAATTCCGAAATCATCGGTTAGTTTGACCGCAATAGGAACACTTTGACCGATTCCGATGGTTACGTCGCCGGTTGGTCGGAGCATTTCGACTACCGGAACACGGTCAGGATCAACCCGAACACTATTCATACGAGGAACCGGGTCTTCAAAGGCGTCTTTCTGCAAACGGATTTTATAAGACATTGACCGAATCAAGTCAATTTTTGCAGAAAGATAATTTCCGTTATCCTGAACAATTCCAACCGCGCCGCCGCCGTCCCAATCAAGCCGTCCTGAAGTAATCGGAACTGTGGAACGGATACGGAGTTCCGCTGAAGCGTATTGCGGAGCGGCAAGGTCTGGAGTTTGGAGTTTAACGGTATTCGACGGACGTTTCATGTAGGCGGGGTACGTGTAAACAACTTCCAGATCGGCAACAGCAGGTTTTTCCAGAACACCGATTTTGAATTTCGGGCTTTGCGAATCACCGACTTCAACCCGATACGTTGCCGGTTTGCCGATCACCGGAATCGTTACGGAATACGATTTCCTTGTATAGTTTTCCGGCAAAGGTTTTAGTCCATTTTCATTGCTGTCGGAGTTATCGCTGGTTTTATCACCGGTTTTCGGAACTGTTTCATCGGGAAACATGATCATTCCTTCTTCTTTTTCTGTTCCGTCAACTTTGATGAACAATGTTGCGGAAAACGGTTTTTCGGTAACGGGTTCCTCCGTTTCGGCGATCACTTGCAGAGGACTTCCGAGCAAGACTTCGGTGTGCCCCGGTTTGACTTCGATTTGAACGGTTCCGACGGACGGCACGAAATCCCAAGGTTTCGTCAACCGGTTTGCGGCGGAACTCCAATTGGGAAACACCGAACTGCCGATAAATGCCAAAACACTCAAAAAAAGGAGACAGACACAGGCTTCGAGAAAATCACGCGGTGTCTGGAGTGAATAAAGAAAACGCCGGAATCGTGTTTCCTTGCTGGCAACCGATTCAAACGGAAAAGTATCAACCGTTTTCGCCGCTTGTTCCACTGCCGCCCGACAAAAACCGCGATCCACATTTTCCGTATCATTAGAGAGTTGTACGAGATTGATGAGATAACTTTCCAACTCAGGATTTTCCGCTTCGAGGCAACGTGCGGTTCCTTCGAGAGACCGTTGACTGATGACAACGCGGCGAATGACAAACGTGAGCAGACCGATTGTGGTCAAAAGCCAAACGCCCAATCCGACGGCAAGCATGGTTTGGGACAATCGGAAAAAAGTATCAATCAGCGCAAAGATCAGAAAAAGACCGAGAGATGCACTGATTGCCCAAACGGCGGAACTGAGAAGTGTGAACATCCACCATTTTTGGCGAAGTTGATCGAGCCGATTGATAATATTTTGAGCGACGGGCGACATGGAAACATCCTCCTCCATTGATGGAAAACATACTGTAAACGCACAATAAAATATATTGCGTATAAAACACGCAACACAAAACAATCGTTAAAGTATAATCCATTCATCGGAAAATGAAAAGATTGAATTTCCGATAATTATAAATTTTCCTGATTCCACCGTATTAGGTGAGGTGTTTCCCGCTGGAATCGTAAAATAATAGGTAATATTTCAGTAGGTGGGCAACCTTTCGCTGAAAGGTTGCGTCGGCATTAGCCGACAGTGAACCAGATTAACGACGGCAAATTGTATTGCCTTCCGTTTTGGAGTCAATGCGGAGTCAACCGGTGCGACCCTTCAGCGAAGGGATCGCCCACCTATTTTCGCCGACGGTGAATCAGAGGAACGACGGCAAATTGTATTGCCTTCCGTTTTGGAATTAAATTGCCAGCCATCAACAGGGGCAAGTCGGCTATCG
>JAISBG010000530.1 GCA_031266315.1 Planctomycetaceae bacterium
TGAGAAGCCGTTCCGAATTTTCCAAAAGCCGCAACGACAACCGCGCCACTGAACCACTCGTCTTCAACACGGAACGATCTGTCTGACTCAGCGAAAAAAATGCCGCTTCGCAACAGGAAAAAAAAGCAGAAAGAACCATCAATATAAACATGGTTCCAAACGCCGGTATGTAAGGTATAAAATCTTTCAAAGGAATAATTCGTTGCGTAATGATGTCAATCTGTTCAGCCGGAATGGTCTTTTTATTGTAATGTTTCCGCGTGAGTTGTCAGCGGTCATTGTTTCACATCGTCAAGCATTACAATTTCATATTTATCTTTGCCGATGAAAATGATCAATGCGAATTTTAAGTCGGAACGGTTTTTCAACCGGAAGGAATGAACATATTGGTTCAATTGTTCTAAACCTTCTTTACGTTTTTGATTGATTTCGGCTTGGGAGGCATGGGTCTTGCAATATTTCAATTCCAAAACCCATTCGTATTTCACTTGCGGGAAGTTCGGATTACGTTGCAAAAAAATGTCCACGCGTCCCGGATTCACTTCATATTCACTCATCGGAATATAAATATTGTTCAAAAGCAAATAAGCAAGCAGCAAAACTTTAATATACTTCTCATCAAAACGTTGCAAGTCAAAGTCGGATAACTTGTTGAACGCATTTTGAGAAACATAATCAATAAAACCGTGTAAATCGCCTTCCATTGCCATGATATTCGTTGTCTCTTCCACCAAGTCCGTATCCATTTTAATCTGATGCGAATTGTCCTCAATGAGTTGCCGAATCTGTTCCCAGTAAACTCGTTGAATGGAATAGTTGGGAATGACAAGCCGTAACCGACTCAGGTAAGATTCCTTAATGGTCAGCAACCCCATATAAAACAACAACGAAATAAAATAACTTTCATTGTTCAACTGATCGATAGAAAATTTTTCCAACACATTCGATACAATACCGCCGTCTTTAATAATTTTGATCAACGTGTTACGGTTGTCTTCATTTTGAATCAGACGTTTCAAGCGACTTGGATCCATACTCAGATTCGGGTCAATGAGATTTACCGGTATTTTGCCTTGACTTGTTTTTAATAATTGTCTAAAGAAATAGAGAATCATTGTTGAATTATAAACTTTATTTTCACCTTCCGCGTTAAACTGATAACCGTTGTAATAATATTCCATATCAATACTGACATGGTCGGCATCAATTCCCGCCGCATCCATTAACCATTCCACTTCTTTAGGAGTAAAACCCAACATTTCATTATATTGCAAGTCAAGCGTGAGATTATCCGCGATATTGTAACCACTGGTCAAATCGTCAAGCATAACCGGAGAAATACCCGTGATAAAGGTTCTGTCCACAATTCCATATTTGGACACTATCTTGAGTTTTTCGTAAAAATCACGCACTAATCCGTTAGCGGTGATCATTTTTTTGTAAAAATCATTGCCCATTATTGTTCCCATAGCAATAAGATCATTCGCAAAATGATCATATTCGTCGATGATTACAAATATTTTGATCCCCGCCGATTCCGCAACACGAAAAGACCAATCTAAAATCGAAAAATTAGGCTGTTCCAGCCGGTTAATCTGATCAATAATCTGTATTGCATTAGGAAATATGTTTTTATAGTGATCCCAAAATCGGCAAACGGTATGGCGGACATTATTAAAAAAAGAGTTTCGGAAACTCTCTGCGTTTGTTGTGTCAACGCCGGAAAAATCAAATTCCATGACAGCGTAACTATTCTTTCGCGGTGTCGCATGTTGACCGATGTATAAATCTCCAAATAATTGTGCAAATTCATCGGCATAGTTGACATCGTAATAATAGACAAGTGTGGAAAGAAACAAACTCTTACCGAAACGGCGGGGACGGATAAATATCTGTGAAGAATTACTTTCACGCTCAAGTGCTTCGATAAAATGAGTCTTATCAACATAAGCATAATTATTTTCCGTGCGGATACTTTTGAAATTCGCATTGCCGTAAGGTAATTGTTTGGATGTTCGCTTGTTCATAAAAGATTGGATAACAGATTTTGTTATGCTTTGACAATTTTTTCACGTTCTGTTTTGACATATTGTGTTGCGTTCCGGCTGTCCACAACGAGTTGGGCGTGATGTACGATAAAATCGTAATCGTATTTTGTATGATTGGTTGCGATGAGAATACAATCCTGTGACGCGATAAATTCCGCGGTCAATGGACAACTTGTCATTTCCGGGATATTCTGCCAGTGCCGCATTTTGGGCAAGAAAGGAATATGCGGATCATTGTAGGAAACGACGGCGCCTTTCTGAATTAGCCGGTCAATCAATTCAAAAGACGGACTTTCACGCGGGTCATCGACATCTTTTTTGTAGGCGGCGCCGAGTACACAAATTTTACTCCCTTTGAGAGGTTTCATGCGGTCATTTAACGCATCAATAACCCGCCGCACCACATACAGCGGCATAGCGGTATTGATTTCACCGGCGAGTTCGATAAACCGGGTGGTCAATCCGGCTCTTCGCGCGCACCAACTCAAGTAAAACGGGTCAATTGGAATACAATGTCCGCCGAGTCCGGGTCCCGGATAAAACGGTTGAAACCCGAATGGTTTGGTTTTGGCGGCGTCAATGACTTCCCAAACGTCAATTCCAAGCCGGTCGAACACAATTTTTAACTCATTAACCATGGCAATATTAACACACCGATAAGTATTTTCGACAATTTTGGCGGCTTCCGCAACTTCGCAGGACGAAACAGGAATGACTTTAACAATTGCCTGAGCATAGAGAGCGGTTGCGAGTTTTCCGCTTTCAGCGTCGAGACCGCCGACAAGTTTTGGAATTCCTTCTGCGGTAAAATCGGGATTTCCCGGGTCTTCGCGTTCGGGGCTGAACGCAAGAAAAAAATCATGACCGACTTGTAAACCGTTCCGTTGTAAAATCGGCAACATTATTTCACGTGTTGTTCCCGGGTACGTGGTACTTTCCAAAACGATAAGTTGCCCCGGTCGAAGAACATTGGCAATTGATTCTGTTGTTGATTCGACATAATACAAATCCGGGTCACGGCTTTCCGAGAGTGGAGTTGGAACACAAATTAACAAAACATCTGCTTCTGCTAAACGGTTCATATCGATTGTTGGTTCAAACGAGCCGTCTGTGATATATTTTCTGATCCATTCGGACGGAATATGAGCGATATAACTTTCACCTGCTTTGAGTTTTTCAACTTTTTTCGGGTCAACATCAAAGCCGAGAGTACGAAATCCTGCTTTGATAAAAGCCCGAATCAAGGGCAAACCAACATAACCAAGACCAATAATTCCCACCAAGGCGGTTTTATCGGCAATCCGTTTTTCGAGTTGAGTTTTCATCATAATAAATAAGTGTTTCTGTTAAATTTTTATTGCTATAAAATAAAAATAGCGTATGGTTTAATATTATTATACGGTGTGAGGGTTGTATTGGGATAGTGGGCTGGGCAGGCAAATATCAGGTGGGCAACCTTATCTCAAAGGTGGGCAACCGTTCGCTGAACGGTTGCGTCGGCGATAGCCGACAGTGAACCAGATTAACGACGGCAAACAAGTTGCCTTCCGTTTTGGAGTCAATACCGAGTCAACCGGCGCGACCCTTCAGCGAAGGGATCGCCCACCACTTTTCTTACTTTTCGTGTTCAACTTTTTTTAATTTTCACTGTTTATTCTTTCTATGTTGAAGGTTACCAATTTCCTTCCGCCGTAAATTCCTTTGCCGGTGATATTTACTTCGGCGACTCCGCATTGGATATTGTTTTTGTAGGTCAGGTTAAAATCCTTCGCAAAGAATAACCGCTTATCCCCCATAAAAACAACAGGAATTGGAGTAATTGCCTCTCCGGGAACAGAAATACACTGTGTATTTCTGTTTTTGGGAGTCAAAAGTTCATGGTTGCTCTATAAATATACTGATTTTGTTTCATTGTGCAATGTAATCCGACAGAAATTTTCGACTTTTTGCCCTGAGAAAAGTTCGTTTTGAACACGGAAGGCACGAAAAGCACGAAAAAGGGAAAGGAGAACGCGAAAAGGTGTGAAAAATCGTGGCAAGAGGTGGGCGATCCGTCCGCTGGACGGTCACGCCGGTAGAGTTTGCATTGACTCCAAAACGGAAAGCAATATCATTTGCCATCGTTAATCTAATTCCCTGTCGGCGAGTACGCCGACGCGACCTTTTAGCAAAAGGTCGCCCACCACATTTTCGCGTATTTTACGTTAAAATATGAAAATTCCATTGAATAATTACAAATTTTTGTATTACGGTTTAGGTTCTTCTTTTGGTACGGAAAGGGCGGTAAAATATCTGATAATCCGCATTACCGGATCGAAAACAACAACATCGTTTCCCAATGTTGTAATAAAAACGGATCTTCCTGTTTCGGAAGCCGGTAAATGGAATGAAACCAATTGGGGAATATTGGGCGGTTTTTTGTCCAGAACTTCCGGTCCGGCAACAACACAGTCAAGTCGGCGACCGGTATTTTTCTGGGGTTGAGAATAAAAAACTTTTACTCGTGTAATAAATTTTTCTGCAGTAACAATTCTTCCGTCGGCAAGTGTCGCAATCGAAACGGGATTGCAACTACCAACAAAACCGGTCATATCTCCTGAATTTCCCGTCGCATTGCCGCCCCAACTCAAAAATGATTTCCAATATCCGTCGGGAGTAAATGTTTCAACCCGATACTGACCGGGATTGGTAACATGAATCAGTCCCGTCTTGCGCGAAACCGCAAGAGTCATCGGGGAAAGATAAACAGAAAAACCGGAAAACGTTTCAACAAATTCCGAACCCGACGGATTGGAAATAGTATTTTGATTAATATTTTGATTAATATTCTGATTCGTTTTCTTTTCCGACGGTTGACCAAACGTTTTGAGAAGCGTCCCTTTTTCATCAAACTGATAAACAACACGTTGACCGGTATCAGCGGCAAAAACAGCATTATCTGTAACCGCAAGACTCCAGATTGCGGACTTCGTGTTTGGAACAGACCACGAAAATAAAAGGTCGCTGTTCATTGAATAAACAGCAATCCGGTCAGGGTGCGCAACAATTAATTGACCGGCAAAAAGTTGATCCGAACCGCTCACAGCGATTGCCATTGGTTTTAACGGTAAAGGAATTGTTCGAACCAATTTTGTTTTGATCGAAAATTCACGAATAGACGGAGGATATTCATCGCCGATGTAAAATTTATCGTAACCATCGCCGGCAAAACAAAGAGGATCATTGACCTCACAAAAGAAAACAAAATCTTCGACATATCCGATCCATTGTGTCGATTCACTGTGGTGATTCGGTTCCGGCACTGTCGGCTCCGGTATGAGCGACGATAAATAATAAGCCACCCCAATACCGCAAGCACCGGCAATAACAATCACCGAAAAAAGAATCCCAACCGAAAACAAATAGGAAATCAATTTGTTGGACGAAACCGGTTCGTCTTGCGGGATGTTATTTTCGGATTCCACATCGTGCCAACGTTCCCGATCAAAAAATTCGATCGGCTCATCGGTTTGGGTTTGGTTTGTTTCCGTATCATCCGGAGATTGAACTGGAATAGGTGTTGGGTTTTCAAAATGATTATTCGGCATCATACTTCGGTTCCTTAAAAATCAAAAGTATTTTAACGTAAAATAAAATGTTCGTCAATCAAAATCAATAACCTTTACAGACAGTAGGATTGCAATTTCTTTTGTAACTCTCCCGTATTAGGTATCCAAGCCTTGAAAAGTTCATTTTAAATGCGAAACACACGAAAATTCGCGAAAAGAGGTGGGCAATCCGCCCGCTGGGCGGTTGCGCCGGTGAGTCGTTATTACCTCCCAAACGGTAAGCCCTTTCAAAAAATTCTCTTCCCTATTGACACGTTTTGGATTTTCATATATTATAATGAGAATAATTATTTTACGTCTTTATCAATTTCAACTTTTGGAGATCAATTTTCCGTTTTGAAGAATAAATTACCCGAATTGTTGTTCGGGTGTTAAAAAAATCGAGTACGTCAACAACACTTAAAATCGCTTCGGCGAACTGTAATTTTCTACGTGACAACCGGATTTTCCGGGTAGAAAATTGCTGTGGATTAGTAAAGTTGCGTGTCTCCCGCCAAGGGAGCGTCGCGTATTGATCCGCAGGTATAATTCAGCATTGCATTTTATGTAGTGCACCACTTTTGTCGGTGGGAATAAACCTGATTTTAAGTGTCGTGTCGCTCCATTCTAAGAGCGATATTCTGTTGCCGTTT
>JAISBG010000532.1 GCA_031266315.1 Planctomycetaceae bacterium
GGAGTCAATGCAAACTCAACCGGCGCAACCGCCCAGCGGGCTTTTTGATAAATAGCCCACCTCTTTTCATGTGTTTCGTGTTTAAAACGAACTTTTTAATGCTTGAACACCTAATCCGATAAAATCAGAAATTGCTGATTCTACCGGATTCGGTGTTTCTCACTGGAATGTTTAAAGGCACATTCGGAATGTGTAGAGGCACGGATGACTCGTGTCTAGGCACGAATGACTCGTGCCTAGACACGAATGACTCGTGCCTAGACACGGATTGTCTATGAAATATTATTGATTCTACCGGATTAGGTGTTTTCCACCGGAATCGTCAAATTGGTAATCCTAAGGTAGGTAAGTAGGTAGATAGGTAGGCGACCTTTTGCTAAAAGGTCGCGTCGGCGTACTCGCCGACAGTGAATTAGATTAACGATAGCAAATTGAGTTGCATCAAGTTATCAACCGCCAACAGGGGCAAGTCGCTATCGCCGACGCGACTTTTCAGCGAAAGGTTGCCCACCTGATGATTACCTATTATTTGACGATTCCAGTGGGAAACACCTAATCCGGTAGAATCAGAAATATTACTTATTATCTCCTAATTACGCCCCGTAGTTAAAAAGTCGGTCAAATAGACATCAACTCGGTAGGATTGCAAGTTTTCCTCCGTTCCTAAAGGGGTGGGGGAAAAACTTGCTATCCTACTGGACATCAAAATTCCGGTGTTAATATATGTTTGACCGACTTTTCGCCTACAGTGCGTAACATGAAGTTATAAATAAAGGTTGAGAAAACTTAATTTCGATCATTCAAAAATACCAAATACAATCCTAACGCAGTATCTTCCAAACTTCGATAAAAATCTTATAATTTTAAAAACGATGTTGCCCTTTTAGGGCGTAGAATTTTTTTTCGTAAACTGTCCGTGAACAGTTACAAATCAAACCAGAACAGAAAGGAAGATTCCCATGAGTACAACTCGTCGGACATTTTTGAAAACAACCGCGTTATTGGCGGGAACAACTGTATTTCCGGCTCCGGCATTGCTGCGGGCGCAGGATGTTCAATCGAAGTTGAATGTTGCCTGTATTGGTGTTGGCGGTATGGGCGGTTACAGTGTCGGCAATGTTAAGGGCGAAAATGTTGTTGCGCTTTGCGATGTTGAGAAAAAGACTCTCGACAGGGTTGGTGAACAGTTTCCCAACGCGCAACGGTTTACCGATTTCCGCAAGATGCTGGATCAATTCGACGGCAAACTTGATGCGGTTACGGTTTCAACACCGGATCATATTCATGCCGCCGCCAGTGTTGCGGCAATGAATCGCGGTATTCACTGTTACACCGAAAAACCGCTTGCCCATGATGTTGCCGAAGTTCGGAAAATGATTGAGATTTCCAAAGCGAAAAAACTTCAAACTCAAATGGGAACACAAATTCACGCCGAACTCAATTACCGCCGTGTTGTCGAACTAATTCAAGCCGGAGCCATCGGAACAGTTAAAGATATTCACGTTTGGGTTAATACGGCGTGGGGCAATCGCCCGATTCCGCCGGGAACTTTTGATGTTCCAGAGACTCTTGATTGGGATATCTGGCTTGGTCCGGCGACATTCAGACCTTATAATCCTTGCTATGTTCCGGCAAATTGGCGTTCCTATTGGGCGTTCGGCAATGGAACACTCGGTGATATGGCGTGTCATTATATGGACTTACCGTTTTGGGCACTTGGGTTGCGGCACCCGACAACAATTGAAACGTTTGGTCCGCCGGTCAATCAAGAATGTTGCACTATCGGTTTGACGGTTAAATATGAATATCCGAAAACCGAAAAGCATGAAGCGTTAACATTGACGTGGTATGATCACGATCTCCGACCAACTCTGCTCAAAGAATACGGAATGCCCAATTGGGGAGCCGGAGTGATTTTCGTTGGCAACGAAGGTCTGTTGCTGTCAAATTACACGGAACATCATCTTTATCCGGAAGAAAAATTCAAAGATTACAAACGACCGGAACAAACAATTCCGCCGTCACCCGGACATCACGCGGAATGGCTTCGTGCGATCAAAAACGGCGGTACAACTTCGTGTAACTTTGACTATTCCGGTACACTTACCGAAGCCGTATTGCTTGGAGCCGTTGCCTACCGAACCGGTAAAAAAATCACATGGAACCCGATTAACTTCAAAACCAATCTCGCCGAAGCGGATACATTGCTAAGTATTCCACGCCGAAAAGGTTGGGAATTTTAAAGAATACGAGTGGGGCATCTCTAAAAATACATTTTTAATTACCAAGAGGACACTGAGATAATTTTGATCAATGTTTTGACCGATTAAAATACATAAAATAAGGAAATAATAGCTCCTGTTCCGCCCCGGGTAACAAGTCGGTCAAATAGACATCAACTCGGTAGGATTGCGCGTTTTCCTCCGTCTCTTTAGGGGCGGAGGAAAAACCAGCAATCTTACTGAATAACCTTTACGGAAAAGCGGAAAGAAGAGGGGAACAATTTGTTTTTTTGGAAAAAAATACGATGAATATCTTGCAATGTTTTCAAAATAACCTATCTTAATTAAATTAAATCGAACTTGAAAATTTGTGAAGTAGAGTAATCAACTTTTTTATTATTCTGAAAACAATTTTCGAAAACCAAATTTTTTTTACATTTGAATTAAACATTATGAAAATATTCAAGGGAATTCAATCTAAGATTCTGGTTCCGGTCATTGTGATGACCTGTTTGCTTGTTGGAGTTACGCTTTTCATCAGCACAACGAAATTCCGAAATTATGTTCAGAAAAGTTTGGAGGAGAGCATTTCCACAGTTGGACGCGATATCAAGCAGGAAATTTTCATGCTTCGCGATTTGGCTTTGGAACAAACTAAAGCCATTTCGTATAAGGAAGAAATAGTTACGGCAATAAAAAACAAAGATCGTGATGCGATTTTCAAAATTATCGACGACTATGAATCCTCAAAAAAATGTGAGTTTTTCACTGTTATTGATTCAGAGGGCAAGGTGTTGGCGCGAACTGCTAATCGCCAGAAATTCGGAGACCTACTGGATCAAACGGACAGTGTCAAATATGCATTGGAACAAAAAAAAGCCGGTATCTTTTTTGAAACTACTCCAACAATTAAACTTTCAATTCGCGGTGCTTCGCCGGTTTTTGATTCTGATGGAACTTTAATCGGCGCGATTTTGAGCGGTTTTCGAATCGACACGAAAGAATGGGTTCAACATATCCATGACGAATTTGGTGTTGAAAATACAATGTTTGTAGAAGACACCCGCTACGTTACCACCTTATTGAAACCGGACGGCGAACCGGCAATAGGAACTAAATTGACGGATCCGATTGTTACGAAAACTATTTTTGAGGACAAAAAAGAATATTTCGGAGAATCTCTTGTTTTGGGGCAACGTATGAAGGTTTTTTACTATCCGATTACTTCCGGGAGCGGTAAAGTTCTTGGTATTCTTTTTGCTGGACTTCCCACTACGTATCATGCAGCAATTATCCGTGACAATATTCTGAGTAACCTCACCATTGCTTTAATTGGGTTGGTCTTTTTTGTTCTGTTGCTTTGGTTTATTATTCGCCGTATTGTGAAACCGAT
>JAISBG010000542.1 GCA_031266315.1 Planctomycetaceae bacterium
ATATAGGGGATGGACTGGGTGATCTGGCTGGGGATGCTGTTTTGCGCAATGGTGGCAAACGCGTCGCAGAAGCCGAAGAAAAGGCTGGAAATGATGGTGAGCGCGGGGTTGCTGCGCCCCAGGTTACAGGCCGCCATGCCGATAAATCCGCGGCCCGCCGTCATGTTCTCGGTAAACAGCGTCACCTGGCCCATGCTCAGCACCACGCCGCCAAAGCCGCACAGCAGGCCGGATACCATCACCGCCGCAATTTGCGTGCGCTGGAACTGGTCAACAGGAATCGAACACCGTATTCCTCAATCATGAAATGTACCGTTTCGAGGATTTGCGGCAATCTCTGAACTTCGTCAATAACAATAATTTGTGTTTGTTCGGTCATTTCTTCCCGTATCAGATTCGGTGATCGGCTTAATTTGAGCATCACATTCGAATCTAAAAGGTTATAGGACAATTCCTGTCCGAGTGTTTGCCGAACAATCCAACTCTTACCCGTCTGACGCGGACCAAAAAGAAAAACCGACTTTCGCTCTAATGTCTTCTGTAAATTCAACTTACGTACAATATTTATCCGTTCCATTGAAATTCTTCTCCCGTGATTCCGTTAAAAAATAATAGAAATTGCCGAAATAGTCGGCAATTTTCATTATTATTTTTCGGAATTGTCGGCAATTTTTAATAATTTAACCGTGATTCGGCAAAAACAATAGGGGATTCTTTGATTTATAAGGACTTCGGTTAATTTGAAAAATTGGGGTTGCCGAAACGGATGTTTTCCTGTAGAATCCGCAACCTTTGAAAAACACTCGATTGAGGTTTTATAGAAAATTAAAAAATTAAGAAATAGAGTTTGGGATAAATCATTCAGGAAAATTCAAGGATGGATTTTCCATAACCAGAGCAAGGAGGCTCTTTTTCATGTTTGGAGTTCAGGCGATTCTTTCAACGTTTATCCTGGCAGCCATTCCCGCGCCGCAGGATGCAACACTTCTTTTTGTTACAACACCGGGTTGCGGATATTGCCGACAGGTTGCCCCGTTGGTGAGGGAAATTGCCGAGATGGGTTATTCGGTTGAAACTGTTGACGCATCGCAATATCCTGATCTTGTTCGGGATCAACTCAAAGTTTTCCAGTTTCCAACCTTTCTTATGCTCTCACACGATCGGGTGATTGACCGTGTTGTTGGCGGCGGTAATCCGATCACTCTGAAACCGCGAATCCTTTACATGTTTGAACGGGCAACCGAATCACACCGGAAAAACAACGAAATTATTCAGGCTTCGTTTGTAACACCTTCCTCTGCCCTTCCTTCGCCAACCTCCGGCAATCCAACAGAGAAAATTTTACAAACCGGTTTGAAAACCGGTGAGAATACGGAAAAAAATTCTGCAACAATTTCACCCTGGATGACATCATCTGTCAAACTTCGTGTTGATGCCGACAATACTCATTCGTGGGGAACCGGAACTATTATCGATACACGAAAAGGCGAAGCATTGATATTGACTTGTGGTCATATTTTTCGTGATTCTCAGGGCAAAGGCAAAATTGAAGTTCATTTGTTTGGACAAAATTCCAGTGTTAAAGTTTTCGGACGTTGTTTACGTTACGATCTTGAAATTGATTTAGCCCTTGTTGTTATTGTTCCGCCGTGTCCGGTTCGGGCGATTCCGATTGCACCGCCGCAATACCGGATTTTGCCGGAGCAACGTGTTTTGAGTGTTGGTTGCGACAGCGGCGCGAATCCGACTGTTCGGGAACATTATGTCATGTCAACAGACCGCGTCGGCACTCCGCGTGAAAATGTGTTGCCGTTTCATTATATTCAAGTTTCCGGCGCGCCGGTCAGTGGTCGAAGCGGCGGCGGACTTTTTACCGAAGACGGTTATTTAATTGGTGTTTGTAACACTGCCGATCCGGTTCAAAATGACGGACATTTTGTTCCGCCTCAAATTATCCGTTACGTTTTGCAATCAATGCAACTTTCGGAAATTTATGAAAATCCGTCTTTAACAGATCATTCGTTGATAGAACATTTGCCGGCGGAATATTCGTCAACAGAACATCCAACCGTTTCCGTAACCACAACACCGCACCAACCGCCGACAGAAAATTTTGCAATAATAAATCCGCCGACAGGAAATCCCGCAACACTTAATCCGGCGATTACGAACCCGACCATTGTGAATCCGACGACACGGTTGGAGCCGTTGAAAATGGTGGTTCAACCGATTCCTGTAACGATTGATCCGGCAACGGATTCGGCAAATGGTCAGACAACGGAGCAGAGAATGGACGAGAAACAACGGGCGACTTTAGATGAAATTAAACGCCGTAAACAAGATGGAGACGAAGTGATTTTAATTGTCCGGTCGCGCCGAAATCCTGAAATTCCGAGTGATGTGATTATTCTGAACGGAACCTCTGATCAATTTCTTGACGCTTTGGTAAAACACGAACCGGTTTCCAACACTTCCAATTACAATCCGGTTATTTTTTCGTCACACGAAATACCGAATCAAAATAATTTACGTCCTCTTAATTCTCCGCCGATTCCAATTGCCGACCGGCAACCGGTTTCTTTTCCCGTACTGCATTAGTATAATTGATTAATATAATTGAGATTAGTGGCAACTTCTAAAAACCTATTTTTTGACATGATTTACAGAATTTACAGGATAAAAAATCAAATAAAATCCGGTAAGTCATGTATATCTTGTCAAAAAATAAATCTTTGCTATTTGTTAAAAGTTTTTAGAAGTTGCCTAGTATAATTTAATTTCAATGAAATCGGAGACGAAAGCAACTTTAACCGCACAGACTGTTTTTCAAACAGAATTACAAAGGAGAAAACTATGTTAAAAATTGGTATTACGGGTCTTGGTTTTATGGGAATGATTCATTATTTGGCGTATCAAAAACTCGCCGGTGTTAAAGTAACCGCGATTTGCGAAACAATTCCTGAACGTCGTAACGGAGACTGGACAAGTATCAAGGGCAATTTCGGTCCTCAAGGTACGAAAATGGATTTGACCGGTGTTACAACTTACGCTGATTTGAACGAATTGCTTGCAGACCCGAATGTTGACATGCTTGATATTTGTCTTCCGCCCAACGCTCACGCCGCAACCGCGATTGCCGCGTTGAACGCCGGAAAACATGTTCTTTCCGAAAAACCGGTTGCGTTGAAACTTGAGGACGCCGACCGCATGGTTGTCGCTGCTGAAACAAATAATAAATTGTTCATGGTGGCTCATGTTCTTCCGTTTTTTACGGCGTATGCTTTTGTTTATGAAGCGGTTCAATCGGGTTGTTACGGAAAATTGCTCGGCGGACATTTCAATCGGGTGATTTCTGATCCGGTTTGGCTTAAAAATTTTTACGACATGAACACAATCGGCGGACCGCTTCTGGATTTACACATTCACGACGCTCATTATATCCGGTTGCTGTTTGGATTGCCGAAAACGGTTCAAAGTTCCGGGCGGTTGCGCGGCGGAACGCCGGAATATTTTAGTACACAATTCCTCTATGACGATTCCGATATTCTAGTTACATCGAATAGCGGTTGTATTTTTCAACAAGGTCGTCCGTTTATGGCTAATTTCGAGGTTCATTTTGAAAAAGCCACGCTGGTTCTGGATGGACCGGCTCCGATTATTTTAACTGAAGACGGAAGAACCGAAAAAGCAAAACTTCCTGATTTGGACGAAATTGCGGTGTTTGCCAATGAACTGAAAGAAGCGACCGATTCCGTACAAAAAGGAAAAGTTTCACCAATTCTCGGCGGTCAACTGGCTCGTGACGCATTGTATTTGGCGTTAAAAGAAATGGAATCAATCCAAACCCGAAAACCTGTTCCTCTATAAATAGTGAATAGTTCGCAAGCGGAATTTATAGACTCGCGAGAAAATAACTTGTTCCATTTTGAATTGCAATATCGTCAAAAAACATTTGTTACAAAAAAACAGACGTAACTGTTCACGAGGAATCAAAATGAAGATAATGTGTTTGTTCATAATTTTTAAGTCAATAGTGCTTTGACATTTTTTAATTTTGGGATTCCGACCATAAAATTTC
>JAISBG010000547.1 GCA_031266315.1 Planctomycetaceae bacterium
TTCAATGAAAAACTTCGTTCATTTCAAAAAATGCGTGTTAAAATAGGGGGGGGGGGGCAGTGTAAGTAAGATTAAGAAAAGAGCTTTTACTCTTGTCGAACTTCTCGTGGTCATTGCGATCATCGGTCTGCTGATTGGTTTGTTGTTGCCGGCTGTTCAGGCAGCAAGGGAGGCGGCACGGCGAATGCAGTGCGCTAACAATCTTAAACAAGTCGCACTCGGTTGTCATAATCATGCCGACATCCATCAGGAACATTTTCCGTGTGGGGCGCGGGATTGGAATTTTCTGAGTTGGAGTTCTTTTTTGTTACCATATATTGAACAGCAATCACTCTATTCGACGATGCTTATTCCTTACACGGCGAATGCGACAGGAACAGAAGAAGGACGTTACGACCATCCAACCAATCTTACCGCGTGGCACCGTTCCAACGTCAACTGTTATTACTGTCCGAGTTCCGAAAAAAATGTCAGGTATTCCGCGAATCCGGCACCGCCTAATGAAACCCGTCAAGGTCCCAAAGTGAGTTATCTTGCCTGTTGCGGACAAACTCCTATTGGTGTTGGTATTGATGCTAGTGTTGGTTTCCGTGAAGATGACTCGCGGAATTATTGTTGGTTAAATTCGTTTGCAGGAAATTGGACAGGTGAATTTGGCGGCAGCGGTGATAATATCGATTCGCAAGGTGCTTTGTTTGGTATGGTGGGACTTCGTGATACAGGTTCGACAACAGCCCAAATCAGAGCAAGCCGTAAAGCCAGATTCGATTCACCCAATGGTCAGGTTTCTTTTTCAACAGCAACCGACGGTCTTTCCAACACTTTGTTATTTTCCGAAACAATGCAAACCGCCAATGATACAAGTATTAGTACGAGCAGCAGCGAGTTTAGAGGTGATACTTATCGTGGCGGTCATGCGGCGTTTTTCAGTACCTACTGGGAACCAAACAGCCGACAACCGGATAACTCCGCGTTGGGTTATAGCCTTTGTCATCAACGACCACCGTATGACGATAAACAAAGCCCATGTTACACCTTCACAACTTACTACGCTCATTTGTCCGCACGAAGTCCCCACCCAAGCGGAGTGAATGCCGCAACCGGTGACGGCAGTGTCCATTTTGTTGCGGAAACAATTAGCCGTTCTATCTGGCGTTCTTTGGGAGCCGCAAACGACGGTTTATCGGTAAGTTTACCGTAACGTTTTTGTAAACGGCAACAGACCCAATAAGGTTGTTGCCGTTTAAGATTTAAGTGAAAATATTTATTATACCGTAGCCGGTATGGGCGATAGGCTTCGCCCTTGAACAAACGCTCCACGTTGTTGCGCTTACCGTGTTCAGCTTCGTGAATTTTAAAATGGCTTTAGTATACTTACCGTTTAAACATTCGTTTTTGCGGGAATGTCCCCTTGTATCGCCTGTTAAAACTTGGTATATTTTGTAACACATCAATTGTAAAAATAAAACACTCAATTAAAATAATCAAAATAAACGGAGCAAAGATTATGTCAAGAATCTCATTTTCTATTTTTGTATTATTTATTTTCTTCCTGTTCTTTATGAACGGTTGCAACAAATCGCCGAACCCTGACGGGCGAATGGATGTGAGCGGTAAGATTACGCTTAACGACGGTCACTTTATCGGTGCGGATATGTGCGCAATTGCGTTTATCCCAATTGATGATCCGTCACTCGGTTCGTCTTCAATTGTTTTTAACGGTAATACGGGAAAATATCTGTTGACAAAACAAGATGGACTCAAACCCGGAAGATATAAAGTAACGATTACCGCGCAAGCGGTTTATGATAAAAAAACACATAAACCCATTACTGCGGAAACTCTTGAAGGCGATGACTATCGTGTTCGGTTGGTGCCGCCGGAGTTCAATAAAGAAAGTAAAATTGAATTTGAAGTAGTCAAAAATAAAAACAATGTTTTTAATTACAATATCAAAACAACACCTAAACAGTAACAATATATTCAATTAATACAATTGTTCGCAAATTATTGCAACGATTGTATTAATTGGATATTCCCGTTTTTTCACTTAACCCGCTCAAACAAAAATGTTACGATTTATTTCGTTTCTGTACATTATTCTTTGTACATTAACGGTATTGGCGCAGGAGTCTGAATTACGTCCGAATCCTGAAACGCCTGTTTGGACTCCTATTTTTAAGGGAGTTGAAAAGGCTCAAACGTCATCAACCCAGCCGCGATTACAACAAGTTTTCGCAATTCGTATCGATACCAACACCAAAGGGATTTCGTTTTTTACAACACCAAAAGCGAATGAAAATTATCAAACCGATAAAAAAGAAACGGTTCGTCAACAGACGAGCGAATTTCTTAAAGAATATCATCTTCAAGTTGCTGTCAATGCCAATTTTTTCTCTGTTCCGGCGGGCGAACAATATTCTCTTCCCGGAATTGCGAATGTTGGCGGTCTCGCTATTTCCGACGGATCAATGGTTTCACCGCCGGAAGAACAACTCGCCGCCGCCTTTCTTGTTTTGAAAACAGGTCAGGTGTTACTGAAAAATTGTTCTGACAAGAACATGGGTTTTTCTAATATTCAAGTTGCTGTTACAGGAAACAAATTCCTTCTCCAAAACGGGACAGTTTTACCGCAAACGAATAAAGATATTCATCCGCGAACATTGTGTGGCATTTCCCAAGATAATCGTTATGTTATTTGGGTTGTCATTGACGGACGGCGCAAAGGGTACAGCGAAGGCGCAACATTTGAAGAATCCGCTCAATGGCTTCATTATTTTGATGCATGGGACGGATTAAATCTTGACGGCGGTGGCTCAAGTACATTGGTTATTCAAGGAAAAAATAATGACGTCGAAATTTTGAACCGCCCCAGCAACAACAATTATTTGTTGCGTTATAACGCCAACAATATTGGAATCAAAGCATTGCCGCTCTCACAAACAGATTAGCCACAATAAAAAACAGTAATTATTCAGTGGAATTTTCGTTAAAGTTAGGCAATCATGATGTGGGCGACCTTTCGCTGAAAGGTCGCGCCGGTTGACTTTGCATTGATTCCAAAACGGAAGGCAATACAATTTGCTGTAGTTAATCTAATTCACTGTCGGCTAACGCTGACGCGACCTTCTAGCAAATAGCAAAAGGTCGCCCACCTTATGATTGCCTATGAAATATTACCTATTATTTTACTATTCCGGTGGGAAACACCTAATCCGGTAGAATCAGGAAAACTCTACTGAAATATTACTTTTAAACATTGCTGACTGAAATTCAGAAAAAAATTAAAACTTAGCGCAATCTTAACACAATCTTAATATGTTCTTAATATACACGGTTATAATTACACGCGAACACAACAAAAAGTCATTGAGATAATTTGTTGTTTTTCAAAAAAAAGTTCACTAACAGTTTCCGATTCATTTTTCATTTTTTAAAATTCCTTAAGGCAACTTCTAAAAACCTTCCCTTTTCTTTTTTGAGAATTATGTTATTTTATTTTTGTAGTTTTTTTTTATTTTTTTCCCTTTTATTTTTAGATAAGTTCCATGTCTTCATTTCCGTTGCCGCCTTCTTTTTTTGACGTTGAAAATCAGTTGGATAAGATTCA
>JAISBG010000557.1 GCA_031266315.1 Planctomycetaceae bacterium
TTGTTTTTTCTTCTTGTTCATCATCATCCGGTTTATTATTTTTGATGAAGTAATCCTCTTTTAATCGTTCTTCCGGCAAGAGGTATGTTTGCAGTTTCATGCGGATAACACGGGGATGTTCGCCGTTTTGGAGGGCGAGGACTCCTTTGAGAATCATTTCATGTATTTGAATTTCGGAATCGTTAAGGATGGCGAGTTTTTCCGCAATGGGCAACAGCAATAAATAGGAAACCACCGCACCATACAAAGTTGTTAAAATCGCCACCGCCATTCCGGTTCCGATGGTATTGGGGTCGAGGTGGGCGAACATCAGAACCAATCCGACCAATGTTCCAATCATTCCGAATGCCGGCGTGAATTTTCCGTAATGGGCAATCAAGGAACGTCCGTGTTTATGCCGGAGATTCATGGAGTTGATTTCCGAGTTGAGTATTCTTTCAACATTTTCCGCCGAAAGACCGTCCACAACCATTCGGACACCGTCTGCTAAAAACGGTTCTTCGATAGTTTCCAGATGATCTTCGAGAAGAAGTAACCCGTTTCGGCGTGCGGTTTCGGCAAGAGCAATGATTTGTTCGATAATTTGTTGCGGGTGATGCTCTTCGTGGACGAAACTTTTGCGGATAAAAGTCGGCAATTTGAGAACGGTTTTGAACGGAAACGCAATCAATACCGCCGCCGCCGCTCCGCCGAAAACAATGAAAACGGCGGGGATATTACAAAACAGCAACAAATTGTCCCAACCGCCCCAAACAACGGCAAAAACAATCAATCCCAACCCCAAAAAACAACCAAAAAATGTTCCCTTATCCACGACTTCGTTAATAGTTAATAATGAATAGTTAATAGTTAAATAACTCCTGTTCTGCCCCGTCGGTAAAAAGTCGGTCAAAGATACATCAACTCGGTAGGATTGCGATTTTCCTCCGCCCTGCAATGGCAACACAAGCCAGCCCGCCGCAACGCGGCGGGTAACGGTAACCAAACAATCGCCCTGAAAGGGCAACATAAGAGGGGCTAACCCGCCGCGTTGCGGCGGGCTGGCTTATGTCAGGCTTTCAGCCCTAATATTGCTTGCACTTTTCAACAGTCTATTTACTCCTACTCATCAATTTTTTCTTCCATACTCTCTGTTGCAAACGGTAAATATTGTGGTTTGGGGATTAAATTTTTTGCCTGATGATAGGTAACAGTTCGTCGTACCACTTCGTCGAGCGATTCGCGAACCATGAGTGTTTCGCCGTTGACTAAGGTAATCAATGTGTCGGGACAACGTTCCACATACCGAATCAATTCCGCATTGAGTACAAATTCATCTTTATTCAACCGTGTCAAACGAATCATTTTTAGTGGATAGTTGAGAGTGGATAGTGGAGAGTATGGAGATAGTGGATAGTTGATAGTGAAATTATCCGCTTGCGTCCCCCACTCTCCACTATCAACTATCCACTCTCCACTACTACGTTATTCTTAGTAAAGCGTCGATCATTTCGTTTGAGGTGGTCATAATTTTGGCGTTGGCGCGGTACATGGCGGACGCGAGAATCATATTAACAATTTCACCGCCAATATCGGTATTGGACAACTCCAGTGCATTGCTTTTAATAGTTCCGGTTCCGCCGGTTCCGGCAATTCCAATAATCGGATCGCCGGAATTGGTACTCACTTGATATAAACTTTCGCCCGATTTGTACAATCCTTCCTGATTGCGGAATGTTGCCAAGGGAATTTGGCCCAATGTTCGTCGTGTGTCGCCGCCAAGACTATCGAAAACTCCCCAAATTGTTCCGTCCTTGTCAATCGTGTAATCGTACAATGTTCCGGCTCCGGCTCCGTCGTTTGTTGTTTGGTGCAATTCCGGGTTTTCCGTTGCAAGAGCCATAAGAGCGTCAATATTCATTTCAAATTCAAAATCCAACGGACTTGTTGCGGCGGTTTGGGTACGTTGTACGGAGATTCGGGTGTTGGAAGCGTCGATGAGTTGTCCGTTTTGGTCAAACCGAATCGTTCCCGTTCCGCCGGCAATCGCGGAGCTGTCCACCGGCTGGTTCGACGAAGAATCCGCGTACCAACGGTAAATGGTTTCGGTATTGCTTTTTGATTCCAGTACCATCGTCAACCGGACATCAATCGGAGTTCCGAGCGAATCGAACACTTGCAAATCGCTGGAAACACTGCTTCCAACCGCATCCTGTTTGTTGTTCGGGTCTTGCCCCCAACCAAGATCAATCTGTCGGCTGCTTCCGTTTGCCGTCTGAAGAATCATATCATTGGCGTCCAACTCCAACGTATTTTCGACCCCGCCGTTTCCAAGAAAATAAAATGCTCCGTCAATTGTTGTTGCTCCTTGCGAACCGTTATTGATTGTTTTCCCGATAACTCCCTGATCCGGCGGAATCCCGTCAACCGTGTTGCGAATCCCAAAGGATTCGTTCAAAAACTTCAGATAATCTCCGACGGTTGTTTCCGCGTTAATTTCCAACGTTTCCCAACGTAATTCTTCACCGCCCTTGTTTGGTTTCAACGTCAGAGTTCCTTCGTCGAACACGCGAATAAAAGAACCGTTTTCATATTTTCCAACATCAAGCAAACGGGTTGCGTTGTTAATGGTAACATTTCCGCGTCCGGCTTCGCTGATTTCGAGATTATTCAACAGAGCAGCGTCGGAAGTTCGGTCGATAACGGTTGCGGTTGGAATCATATTATTGAGTTCGCCGACCAAACGAACTTCCGTAGGGTCAACTCCCGAAGTCCGATAAATCCGCCTGCCTGTCCAACCGTCAGGATTGTTTGCCGGATCAACCGTCGGAATATCCGACAAAACGAGTTGTCCGCCTAAATTGAGTTGGATTTCATCGCTTATCTGAACAGGTCGGCTTTCGTTTCCGGCATCGTCCGTGTAAGTAAGATAATACGTATAACTTTCTTTTTGACTAAGCCTCTCTTGTTCGAGTTGCCGGTAATTGGGTTGTGAAACGTCGGTAATTGAGGCGGTTGAACGGGTATCGGTAAAACTGTTGGTGTTGGTCGGGAGTTCGGCGACCTGATAAAACGAATGAGATTCCGACGCATTGCCGGAATAAACCGCACGGTAAATCCGAAGTGTTGAATATCCGTCGGGAGTGTCAGGCAAACCGGTCAACGAAACAGTATTCTGACCGGATTGCAGTGTTACCGGATTGGTCGGAGCGGAGTAGTCCGATTCAACTCCGTCGGCATTGACAAAAGTAAAAGCGTAATAATAAGTTCCCGGTTCGACGTTTCCCGCGCCAACGGTTTCGCCAGCAATTCCGGTTGTTCCGATGTTCGGAACAGGCAATGTTGTTGCCGTCAACTTCTGCCCGCTTTCCGGCAATGACTTTGCGAGATCGGTCATGGGAGCGGTTTGCAGGACGGTTCCTTGTGTTCCGGCGTCGCCTACGGCGTCAACAATTCCTTCGATAGTAATTTGTTGCGTTGCTTCGGCAATGTGCATTTCGCCAATAGGAATACGCAAATTTGTCAAAGTATTGGTTTGGATTCGGAACTTGTCGTCGATTCCGTAACCCATGACATACATTCCGGTATTGGTAACCAAATCAAGATTTCCGTTGACTTTCAATGCTCCGTTCCGCGTATAATATTGTCGGGTATCATTCGGGGCTTGAACGATTAAAAAGCCGTTGCCGTTGATCGCGATATCGGAATTGGTCATTCCTTCTTTGAAGGTTCCCTGCGAAAAATCAGTGGAAACACCGGCAAATTCAACACCCATTCCGATTTGCGTTGGATTGGTTCCTGCGGAATAACCTTGATTCGGAGTTGTACCGTAATGATAGTTGTAGGCTAAAAAAGAAGCAAAATCCGCTCGTTCCGCTTTGTAACCGATGGTATTGGCGTTAGCAAGATTATCGCCGGAGACATTGATAGTTTTCTCAGACGCCTGCATTCCCATGCTGGCAATATGAATCGCTGACGCTAAATTGAGTCCCATAATAATACAACACAAAGAGAAATAATATTGCGGTTGTAACCTTTTTGCGAAAAAGTCTTTTAATCATCATAATCGGTCTTGAGCAAGAAGAAAAAATTGATTTTTTGAAATGACTCTAAAAAAATACCCAAATCCCTTATCTTATTCCTAATTCCACCGAATTAGGTCTCCAAACATTGAAAACTTCGCAAAAGGTTCGCAGAAAGAGGTAGGCGACCTTTTGCTAAAAGGTCGCGTCGGCGTACTCGCCGACAGTGAATTAGATTAACAATAGCAAATTGAGTTGCATCAAGTTACC
>JAISBG010000562.1 GCA_031266315.1 Planctomycetaceae bacterium
TATTTTATTAAATCCGCTTGCGTCACTCTCCACTATCAACTATTCACTCTCCACTAAATTATTCGTGTCTTAATGCTTCGATGGGGTCCATTGCTGCGGCGCGGTAAGCGGGGTAAAGACCGAACACAACACCAATAACCACCGAAATGAAAAACGCCAACGGTATTGAGAGCGGGACGATAATTGGTCGAATATCCTGAACAATCGGCGGCAATGCTCGAATCATTTCCGGCATTTGACTTTTGATAACACCCATCGCGAAAATGGTAACCGGTTTGCAGGACAAACCCACCAGAACACCAACCGCACCGCCTACCACCGAAAGAACAATCGTTTCGACCAAAAACTGCCGAATAATATCGCCCCGTTTCGCACCCAACGCCCGCCGAATACCGATTTCCCGCGTTCTTTCGGTAACAGTTGCCAACATAATATTCATAATACCGATACCGCCGACAAGAAGTGAAATTGCCGCAATTAACCCCATAAAAACATTGAACATAATACGTGTTGTTTCGGCTTGTTCGAGTAATTCCAACGGGACAACCACCGCGAAATCTTCTTTATCGCGATGAGATCGTTCCAATGTTGTTTTGACAATCTCCGCCGTTTCCTTCACATCTTTCCGGTTCGCAACCTGCAGCGTCATTTGTGAAAGTTCAACGAGTTCCCCTTCAAAGTTGCCGCTTTTTCGTATCATCACCAGATCGCGCATCCGGTTCCAGAGTGTGGAAATGGGAATATAAACATCGTTCGTAAAATCCTGACCGGCAAACGACCCGCCGATTCCTGCGGTGGCTCCGCGCGGTTTCGCAACACCGATAATTTTATACGGAAACCCGGTGTCGCCCCGATCATTGCCTTGAATCCGTATTGTTTTACCGATTGGGTCTTCCGAAGGAAATAATCGTTCGGCAACCGCCGCCGACAACACACAATGCGGCATTGCCTCACGCATATCCATATCGGTCAGGAACGATCCGCGATCCATATCTATTTGTGACATGGAGGCATAAAGCGGAGTTGTACCGACAAGGCGACCGTCACATTCATTCGCTCCGCTGGCAAAAGTTCGCCGGATTTCGCGAACCGGCATGTGGGCAATAATTGCCGGAATTGTTGCTTTAACCCGTTCATAATCTTCCCGTTTCAGACCAAACGAAGGAACCGGACGGCGTCCTAATGTTGCCATATCGGGGTTGGCGGGTTTAAGAGTTCGTACAATAATATTGTTCGCGCCGAGACTTTCAATCTGTTCCTGAGCCTTGAGACTAATTCCTTCGCCGATTGCCATCAACCAGATGACACTGGCAACCCCAATAAAAATCCCAAGAACCGTCAACATCGACCGCATCGGATGCAACAATAAACTCTTAACTCCCAATTGCCAAGTTCGTACCCAAATTAACATGATTGCGCTCTCTAATATTCTTATACCTTATCTTAATTAAAAACCATACCAACCTGCCATGTTCACCGCAACACGGCAAAAAACGCAACGCGATTGAATAAGATTCAAAGTTTATACGAATCAAAACCAGAAATCAAGTAAATTTTTTAAATTCAAAAAAATGATAATATTTCAGTAGAATTTTCCTGATTCTACCGGATTAGGTGTTTCCCGTTGGAATCGTAAAATAATAGGTAATATTTCAACGGAATTTTCGTTAAAAGTAGGCAACCATCAGGTGGGCAACCGTTCGCTGAACGGTTGCGTCGGCGATAGCCGACTTGCCCCTGTTGGTGGCTGGCAATTTAATTCCAAAACGGAAGGTAACACAATTTGCCGTCGTTAATCTGGTTCACTGTCGGCTATCGCCGACGCAGCCTTTCAGCGAAAGGTTGCCCACCTCATGATTGCCTATGAAATATTACCTATTTTTTTACTATTCCGGCGGGAAACACCTAATCCGGTAGAATCAGGAATTTTCATTTTGCCGTCCTTTGAGAATTTTAATCAGATCATCAAATGATAAAATGATTGCTTCATCAAGCAACCGCGCTAGCGATGTTATTTCAGGACACAATCGAAAATTTTTCAAAATATAAAAAAATTTCTATTGACTTCCTGTTTATTTTGTATAAACTTAAAGTTAATTCAATTGCGAAATGTATTTTTGCCATGTTGTAGTGTGGCAACGAATCGCGATGATGTTCGATAAACCTTGCAAAATAAGGAATATGGCAATGAAAAACTTTATTGAAAACGCTTTGGAAAATTCACTGAATAATTCGATGAAAAGTCAAATGTTAAAATGGGCAAGGCAGGGGGGGGGGGCAGTATATGAGAGAGAGTTAAGAACGGATAGCGAAAAGTGTTGTCTTTCTCAATACTTTTCCGCAAAATTCTTACAACTCATTCGTTCTTCACCGTTCGGCTTTACGTTGGTCGAACTTCTGGTGGTGATTGCGATTATCGGTGTGTTAATCGCTCTTCTATTACCGGCAATACAGGCAGCACGAGAAGCGGCAAGACGAACACAATGTGCCAATCACCTGAAACAAATTGGTATTGGCGTTCACAATTTCCATGACAACAAAAATGGTTTACCGCCTTGCGGAGTTGAGATGGATTATGCGGGATTTTGGCTGTTGATTTACCCGTATATCGAACAACAATCGTTGTACGATATCGTTTATGATCGAGGTTTTGACAATAGATTCGATACAGGTTGGTGGGGACATTCGGGCAATCTTAACGGTGCACTTGGAACAAACAGCGATCAGGTACGTCAGGCATTCGGTTCGGTACCGATTTATCGTTGCCCTACTCGTCGCGGTAGTAGCGGTGCTCTTTATGTAAAAGCGGAAAATTATTTCAGTGGCGGAGCCGGTATTATTCCGGGACCGCGAGGTGATTATGCTATTGTCCACATGTATGACCGCAATCTTGTAGGCGGTCCTAACCATGCCTCAACATCGGATAATGTTTGGCACATGCATTGGGTCAATACGATTCCTAATCATTATCAACCATTTCGTAGTCCCTTCCGAATTGCGGCTTCTGCCGTCTATGGAACAGATGCAGAACGGCGGAGAACATGGATTCCGCGAGATACAATGGCATGGTTACAAGATGGAACCAGTAATCAAATTCTTATTGGTGAAAAACATATTCCGGCGGATCGTTTAAATAGATGTAACGATGAAGGTGTTCAAGATGGGAGTACTTTTTCCGATTGCGGCTATCAATCTGTAGCGCAAAATCGCGGAACACCTGCCGGAAGATCATTTTGTTCCTATTTCAACAGTACAGAAAGTAGTATTAGTTCTCCTTATCCATTGGCTCGTTCGCAAGATTTTATCAACGGAGCGGACACGATTCGTCCTCATTCTGTTTACGGTTTCGGCAGTTGGCATCCCGGAATGTGTTTATTTGTTCTTGGTGACGGTTCCGTTCGGGCAATTTCCGTTACTACTCCGGTCAATCCGATTTTGTTCCGCCTTGCTGTCGTTAATGACGGACAAACGGTTGAAATTCCTCAATAAAATCAATATACTTTTACTATATCAAAATTCCATTTTTATTTTTTGATAAGTAAGATTGTTTCAACACGGAAATCACAGAAAGACGCGGAATTTTAGTAATATAATTTTCCGTGTTTTCTGTGTTCAAAAAACGAATATTCAAATGCAAGGAGTATAATACATGAAAATTATGTACAAAAAAATTATTAAATCTTCTGTTCGTTTTTCGGCGATATGGTTTATTGTTTTTATTAGTTTTCTTCTGTTCAGTGGTATTAGCAGAGCGTCCGATGTTGGCAAACGGTATTCGCCGGAAAAAACAACGTGGACGGATCCGGTAACAAAACGAACACTAACCGTATTGACGAAATCAACGTTTAACGATTCGAAACCGTATCAAACCCATGAAACATGGACGGCGGACGGAAAATGGATTGTGTTTCGTTCCAACCGTAACGGACGCGATTCCCAGATTTTTGTTGTCAACGAGCCAAGCGGTGATATTGTACAAT
>JAISBG010000647.1 GCA_031266315.1 Planctomycetaceae bacterium
AGTCAATTACGATTTTTTTGTTGTGTTCGCGTATCATTATAATCTGAAATGTTAAGAAAATATTAAGATTGTGTTAAGATTGCGCTAAATTTAACAAAAATTTTTAGTGTTTACAAGTGCGTGTGATGAGATTGAGGACAATTACACATGCCCAAATTCACACCAATTCACGAATATAAAGAATTACAGTATCGTTGGTATGTGGGGGAATGAGATTTTTTAAAGAGAGATTTGTTTCCCGTGTTCCTTCGTAAAGATAAAATTCTTGCAATTCACTCCCGAACCTCCGTAAAATACAGGACAAAATGAATTTTTCCGTTCGCGAAGTAACAGGTTTTCCCTCTTTGAACCGGATGTTGCGAATAGGGAATAAAATTTTTCTTAAAAAAATTTCACTACGTGTAAAATACGGTCATTTCGTTTCAATCGTATCGTAATTCCTTTTTATACAATAGGTTACGGAAAGATTTCTTTATTCTAGTCCGGCAGATTTACCATAACAAACTCAAAAATCTTAAAGAATTTTCTTGACCGACCAATTTTAAATGCTATTATAATATCTGTTGAGAATGAGCAATCGTTCCGGCAAAACTCGAAACGGTTTATTTTGCTGTTTCGGTTTAATTTTATTTTCGTCTATCCGCCAGATTGGGCAACTGACTGGTTGGATTTCGGCATGGTAGATCATAGAAAGGTCTGCAACGGGGATGCCCGCTTACTAAGCATCATAAGGAGAAAACAAGACAACCGTTTTTTGAAATCGTTTTTACGAAACCGCTTTCCCGAATCGTTTTTTATAAAACTGTTTCGTCAGAAAGCCAAAGAACCGTCTTGTAGTCTGTATTTCCCCGTTTTGTTATCCCGCTAGGGATTCTGGTGTAATAAACTTCTCGACGGTTCAGTGAACTAAGTATTTGTGCGTCTTTTTTTTCGGAAACATTGTTGTTGTCCGGGCGCATTCATGGAGTTTTGTCAGGCATGGATGTTTCGACCCCTTTACCCCATATATTTATAGGAGTTAGAAACAATGCAAATGAAAAATGTTATTGAAATTGTTCCGCTTTGTCATCGGTCAGCCCCGTGTTGTCTCGGTTTGGCGGAACGGACATTCGTGAAGGACTTTACTAAGTACAAGGCAATCAATTATAGACGCAACAATTATTTTAATAAATTTTGTTGCGAAATTGCACGATTCAGGAGACAGACACTATGAAACAATTCGTTAAAAAAATCGATTTAAGTACATGGAAACGCCGTCAACCGTTTGAACTATTTTCCGGTTACACTAATCCGTATTGGAGTGTAACAGTTAACGTTGACTGTACCAAAATGTACCAACGTTCAAAGCAAGACGGTTTTCCGTTTTACTTGGGCTATCACTATGCGTCGTTACGCGCCGCCAATACGGTTGACGCTTTCCGGCAACGTATCGAAAACGGTCAACTGGTTGAGTACGATACGGTTCACCTGTCAACAACAATTGCAAGACCTGACGGAACTTTTGGTTTCAGTTTTACAGAATTTTCGGACGATTTTGAAAAATTTGTTGCGGACGGAATTTCCGAATCGGAACGGGTTAAAAAATCAAACGAATTATTTTCAGGACATTCTGAAAATAATGTGATTTACTACACGGTTTTGCGTGGTGTAACTTTTATATCCGACAGTCAACCGTACCAAACCGGAAGTAGTGTTCCGATTCTTGTGTTCGGTGAAGCATTTATTGAAAACGGTATTCACAAAATACCGCACAGTATTCACGTAAACCATGCTCTGGTCGATGGGCAACATGTTTCACAATATATTCAATTGTTTCAACAATTTTTGAACGATTAGAAAGGAGGTAAACAATAGAAAAAAATTGCTCAGAGATAAGGTAGTGTTATAACACTACCTTATCAATTACATTTTCTGAGCAAGTTTACTACAACAAAAATTAACACGTATTATTGGAAGGGAACAATGATAGGTGTAGGAGTTTATTTCATGGATGAGAATCCCAATTACGTAACACGTCAGATTTTACTCAACAAATTTTTTAGGAGATTCTCAATGTTAAAGAATTTTTCAATGAATACCGTTTTGCGCAGAACACCATTCAAAGTTTTGCGATGGTTCTTGCAAGATGTCGGGATTAATTTAGGGTTCGATTGGGACACGATGCACGCTTATGACTTACCGAAGGTCATTGCCGCTTATGATCTTGTCCCGGAAGAACAAAAAATAAAAGCGGAAATTGTGGTTCGAGAAATCGTTGCGCTTGCCGATCAGGAGGGAATTGCCGCGATTCGTGAAGCCGCTAAATTGTACGGTCTTTCTTATCTGGACTTGATTTTCAAGGCACATCCGTCCGCTTACCTTCAAGCGATTTGGGTTTGGACGGAACATCGTGATGTGTTTGCGAAAGCCCAGAAATTGTTACAAGTCAATCGAGCATCCTTTTTTCGGAAACGTTCCGGTCTCCCAACAGGGAAAATTCCTGTTACGGAGGAACGTCTTAATAAACTTAAAACGGAATTGCAGATTTTTTTCGGAGCGAAACAAAATCGCGGTCGGGTTTGTACTGTGGAATTGTTTGAACGCGGTGAAGGACGTTATTGTGTGGTTGCTTATCCTGATGACCACCCCATTCCTTATTTGGAACACAATCAAGAAGCAATTCTTGTTCCGGTTATGGTGAATCCTGTTTTTGAAATTGTTTTCGATATTAATTCAAATGAAGGAACACTTGCACTCTCGGCACAACTGGAGAAAACGGTCAAGGAAGAATTGGAAAATCTGTTTATTCGGACGATCTATGAAATCGAACCGCCGCCATTGATCAAGCCGGATTATGATATCGAAAAATTGAAAGATTCCCAATTTATGTTGGCGACCGAAACGAGTGATTGTCTTCAAGCCGAGATCAGTCACATGGACTTGTTGTGGAAAGACATTGCTTCTGTTTCGTCCTTTGGAGTCAAGAAAAAAGGTAACATTTTTTGTCCGATCAATACGTTACTTCGCAAAGAGAAGCGGAATCTCAATGATGCAGAGGTTCGTCAAGTTACGATTCGTTTTCATTTTAAGCCCAAACGAGGACGGAGGGCGGGAGTGTTGTGTGTTGAACTCACACCTCATCAAATGGTTATCCGTTGCAAGGATGCAGTGCGGATTGAAACAATGTTAAAATACCTTAAAAAATGGGAGGTTTCACAATGATTAGTACCATTCAACAATCCCCCAAGCGGGAAAAATTTATTCGTGATTCGTTTTGGACAAAGGTATTGTGTGCTTTTGCTTACGATAATCCGCGATTCTACGCGGATTCATTACACGGAGCGGATTACAAATCAATGGAACGGCTAGGAATATTTGTTCGTGATACGTCGGAGATGTACGCTTATTGTCCGCGATGTAAAGACGATACTCCAGTTGATGTTTTTCATGACAAAAATGGCAAGACCACTTATTGGCGTGTTTGTTGTTTTCCTATCAAACGCATTAACCCGAAATCGTTTCGGGTTTGGCAAGTACGGGTACAACCGATGATGGATTTATTCCGTGAGCAAACCGGTATCAAAGGAGCAGTTACGGAAATCATTCCGAATCAGGTCTGGAAATGGGGACGACGTGGGCAACTGTCCTTTGTTTATGTCAGACGTGTTACGGAAGATGATCTGAAAAGTGTTGCGGCTGTACTGAAACATTTTCCCGAATCAATTTTTATAACTCCAAGAACTTGTTATCTGGAAACATTGGATATTGTGTTACCCAATCGTGGAATTGCATGGGATTGTGTCAGTTTTTTGGACGAAAACTATACGATTCAATTTGATCAGGAAAAAATCAAAGCGATAATCCAGCCGGAAGTAAAAATGAAAACGGAATCATTAAACCGGCGTGGTAGTCGTGAAGTGAAAATTACACGGCTGGTTGAGGAATTGAAGGAACATTACCGGTTGGCAAAAGATCACTATTATGCGTTTGATGGTGATATTCTTCCACGTCCCACACAGGAAGAATTGGCAAAACGAACTGGTATATGTCAGGGAGTTGTCAGCCGTTGTCTCAAAGATAAGAGTGCTACTGTACTAAGTACTCTTTGGAAAAATGCAGAGAATATTAAAGCAATTTTGAACAGTTAAGAGATTCTCTAATTGCTCTATATTAACACCTGTCGGGTTAATCCTGATGGGTGTTTTTTTGCGCACACAGTTTCTTAATTTTTCCACAATTAGAAATTATGCGCGAGTGGCGATTATGCGCATAATTTTTGAGGAAATTTTTATTTTTTATCTTCTTTTATACAAAGGGTTTACAAATATGCACTTTCCTAAAAGTGGCGATTTGGCGCATATTTCTTGGAGTGTGTAGGGCGAATTTGATAAACCAAAACGAATGAAAGGTGAGGCATAAGATATTTTCACCACAGTTAATGTTTATTGTGATTTCTCGCCCATAACACAAAATTTATTTCCAGACTGAACAGTCCTGAACCTTTCATATTTCAACAATCAACAAAATTGTGAATCACACTTTATGATTTTGTGGAACACACTAAATATTTTTGTGAAATTTTGTTGAGAGGTGATCAATTGATGTTCAGACGGAATTTTGAATGACTTCAACATCCCCTTTATTTTGGAGAAAAAACATGGCTACGAAATTTAAGAAAAAGCATCGTCGCGGAACATGCCGTCGTTGTGGGAAACACGATGTGATGATTGACGAGAAGAGTTTATGCAACAGATGTTTCCCGATAGTTTTGCGCAACGCGAATCGGAAAATCCAGACGTATCTTAGTGCAGAGCGTCTTGACCGTAAGGAATGGGCAGAAGATCGGTTTTTGCGTTCCGGTATTGTTGACTTCGATGCGGAATGTTCGCTGGGCGGATTTCCTGATGAGGATACTTGGTTTCCAACAGAAGAAGAACATTATGAAAAATTTATGCACATTATTTACAAGTTTTAATAGTACAATAACAGAAAGGAGTTAAAAAAATGTCCCCGTTGAAAATAAATATAACAGAAATATTCTCCCGAATTAACTACCACACAACACTTGCAGTCAAACGTCGTCTTATTCGTGCGCAGGAAGTCGATGACTTACAACAGGACATTATTATTGCTCTGTTTATTCGTGTTAACGATTTCAATCCGAATCTTGCCGCATGGTCAACATTCATCAATGTTGTTATTGAATCGGAAATCAAACAATTTCGATTACG
>JAISBG010000686.1 GCA_031266315.1 Planctomycetaceae bacterium
TTGTTTTTGTGTTTGGTTTTGTTTCTTTAACAACTTTGATTACGGTTTTGCAGGCTTCCTGAATATTTTTGAACGCGCCGGCTCCGACAGCAGCGAGCAAGGCAACACCGAAAGCGGGACCTTCTTCGGAATTGATGGTAACGACGCGTTGTCCGAACACATCGGCTTGGATTTGCCGCCAGAAAGGGCTTTTCGAACCGCCGCCGGAAGCGCGAATTTGTTTGACCGGAATATCCAGACTTTGAAAAATTTCGAGTGAATCACGCATTGAGTAGGTAACACCTTCCATAATACTTCGAACAAGATGCCCGCGACTATGAACCAGTGTCAGACCAACGAAACAACCGCGTGCAAAAGGATCCGCGTGAGGAGTTCGTTCTCCGCTTAAATACGGTAAAAAGTACAATCCGTCGCTTCCCGATTGTGTTTTTTCCGCTTCGGCTGTTAACAAATCATACACATCAATTTTTTTCTTTTTGGCTTCAGCGGCAAGTTCCGGACAAAGAGCGTTGCGAAACCATTGGAGCGAACCGCCGGACGATAAATTGACACCCATCAGATGCCATTTTCCGCGAACTGCATGGCAAAACGTATGAACACGACCAAGCGGATCAATTTTTATTTTATCGCTGTACACAAACATAACACCGGAAGTTCCGATCGAAGTGGATAAAATTCCTTCGTTGACAATTCCGTTACCGATGGCACCGGCGGCACAATCGCCCGCTCCGCCGACCACCAAACAATCGGTTGTTAAACCGAGTTGTTTTGCGGCGTTTGGAGTTAGTTTTCCTGTAACATCTTCTGACTCGTACACTTGCCCCAAAAGATCAACATCTAATTGCAATGCCGAAAGCAATTGTGTTGACCAATTTCGGCGGGCAATATCCAGTAGGAGCATTCCGCTGGCATCGCTTACTTCGGTGGCGTACTCTCCTGTTAAACGCCGACGGATTTCGTCTTTGGGCAGTAATACTTTGCGGAGTTTATCGAAATGTTTTGGTTCGTTGTTCCTTAGCCAGAGAATTTTCGGAGCGGTAAAACCGGTCAACGCGGGATTGGCAACCAATTGAATGAGTTGTTCACGTCCGCCGACGGAATTTTCAATCTCAGAACATTCCGCGACAGTGCGTTGGTCATTCCAGAGAATAGCCCGACGAATCACGTTGTCATTTTTGTCGAGAAAAACACTGCCGTGCATTTGACCGGACAACCCAATCGCTTTAACATCACCGGATTTGAGTCGTGCTTTTTGAAGGACATTGCGAACGGTTTTTACAGTTGCGTTCCACCAATCGTCGGGATTTTGTTCACTCCAAAGCGGTTTAGGTGCATAGCAGGGATATTCCTGAATATCGCTTGCCAGAATTTTACCGTCTGCGTCGATTGCCAATGTTTTCGTACCGGAAGTTCCAATATCAATTCCAAGAAATGTCATTGTCGTAAACCGTATTATGTTACGGTATGTTTGTTAGAGTAAGTTGGTAGTACAATTGCTGCAAACCGCGCTGGTTACAACATCATGTTAAATAAATAGTATAGGCGAATTACCTCAAATATGTCAAGTAATGGTCTATTGAATTTGTATTTATTCACGTAACTATTGTAAAATTTCCTTCGCCCCACAAAGGGCAATGCGTAACAACATGCCGCATTGCAGCGGGTTGTTACGAAATACTTTTTAAAGTCTCCTGTTCCGCCCCGTAGTTAAAAAAGAGGTGGGCGATCCGCCCGCTGGGCGGTCGCGCCGGTTGAGTTTTACTCGACTCCAAAACGGAAGGCAACACAATTTATCGTCATTAATCTGATTCACTGTCGGCTATCGCCGACGCAACCTTTTAGCAAAAGGTTGCCCACCTAATGATTGCTCACTTTTAACAAAAATTCCAGTGGGAAACACCGAATCCGGTAGAATTAGGACTTTTTACCGAGTATTTCCTGATTCTACCGGATTAGGTGTTCAAGCCTTGAAGGTTCGTTTTAAACACGAAACATTACAAAAGGAGGTAGGCTATTTACAAAAGATACCAAAAATATCAAAAAGCCCGCTGGACGGTCACACCGGTTGAACGGGAACGGACAATATGGTTCCGCAAACCGGAAAAAAATATTTTCCGGCAACGGGCTTGACACCTTTTGACCAATTATATAAAATAGCCGTCTTACATTGATTTTTGTTTTTAATTTTTAACTTTTGGAGATCATTTTTTACGTTTTAAAAAATAAATCACCCGGATTTTTGTTCGGGTGTTAAAAATATCGAGTACGTCAACAACTGTTAAGTCGCTTAGGCGAACTGTAATTTTCTACATGACAACCGGATTTTCCGGGTAGAAGATTACTGTAGTTTCCAGAGTTGCGTGGCTCCTGCAAAGGGAGCGTCACGTGGAAACTACGGGTATAATTCAGCGTTACATTTTTAAACATGTAATGCACCACTTTTGTCGGTGGGAATGAGCCTATCTTAACAGACGTGTCGCTCCTGATCTCAGAGCGATATTCTGTTGCCGTTTCTCGGCATTGCGTTTGATTTTCCGCATTATAACCGAAACAGATTATATGTTACGTAATCTGTTCATTTTACCTTTTTTTCATAAGGAGAAATACCATGAAAAAACGTATTGGTTTTACCCTCGTTGAACTTCTTGTAGTCATTGCAATTATCGGCGTGTTAATTGCAATGTTGTTACCTGCCGTGCAAGCGGCAAGAGAAGCTGCAAGACGTTCCCAATGTACCAACCATTTGAAACAACAAGGTATCGGAATACACAACTTTCACGATACCACACTGGGATTGCCTCCGTATTTTATTGAGGAACACTGTCCCGGTTTTTGGGTTTTGCTGTTACCGTTTATTGAGCAACAATCTCTTTACGATAACATCACCTCTTACAGCAGTGGGACTGGTATCTCACAAAACTTCCAAACCTATTGGGGAACATTAACACCAGAAGAGAAAAAATCTCATGGTTCTGTTCCAATTATCAAATGTCCTTCACGGCGCAGCGGTGTTGCTTATACCGACGAATGGCGTCCCGGTCCGCAAACTGATTACGCTCCGGTTATTTATTTGCGAACCGAAGGAACGATTCCTACCGGTCAAACAACGGCTTCGGATATCGGTACATGGTGGGAAGTGGTTTTCAGAAGTCGTTCAAGTTATGAATCCTATAGTCCGAATCGTAAAAACAGTTCTCCGTTCAAAATGGCAGG
>JAISBG010000709.1 GCA_031266315.1 Planctomycetaceae bacterium
CCGACACGACCGTCCAGCGGACGGATCGCCCACCTCCTATTATTCGTCTAAATAAAAAAAGGTTATTTTTAATCGTGAAAAGTATATCTGCGTGCTAATTATTCTTATGGGGAAATTGATGTTTACTGATTGAGATTGAAGTCGATACGTTCCCGTAAAATTCGGGTTGGATATCTTTTTTTCAACTCCACAAAATATTCCGATTGAAGTTTTTGGCGGCGTTCCATTTTGATTTGCTCCCGAATCGTCACCTGTGCCTCAATAAACGGCGTGGTTTCGGCTTCTTCGCGTTTCACAACACGAACAATATGAAAACCTTTGTCGCCTTTGATAATTGGACTCATTTTATTGACCGACGACGAAAAAACTGCTTGTTCCAATTCCGGTGACGTCAGGCTTCCTTTTTTCGTCCAATCCCAAAAACCGCCTTTTGATGCGGTAAAACCTTCGGAGTTGACTTTGGCGATTTCCTCGAAAGGATAGCCAGCAACAACCTGATTTCCTATCCACGCAATTTTATTCCGTGCGGCTTCTTCTGTTGGGTGGTTCGAGAACGCAACGAATAATTCCTGCCATTGAATCCGTAATTCCGAAGTAAATTGTTCTTTGTGTTTCGTGTAAAACTCCATCATTTCGTCATGCGTACATTCGCCGGAAGCGTCCTGCATATTGAACATGATCCATTGTTGGGCAATTTTACTCCGAATCCAAAGCATTCGTTCCCGATCTAAGGAACTGCCGAGTTTGTCCTTTAAAAACTGTTTGAGTTCAATATTATTCTGAACCCCGAACTCTTTGATCAATGCCGGAACTTCATGTTGATCAAATTCTTCGCCGAATTTTTTATTGAACATATCCCGCTCTTCCTTACTTTTGGCAAGCAGATAATCGTTAAACACTAAGGCAACAGTAATTTGTTCCTGAAGAAAAGCCGGATATTGGTTTTCGACGAATGAGTTAATAAAATTTTCTTTGTCCGTTTCCGAAACCTGCGACCGTTCCGCATCCGAAACCTTTTTGAGATTTTCGTTAATAATTTGATAGCCGGCTCGACGTAATTGCGGTAAAAGGTCGCACATCAAAATGACTTGAGTTCCCACCCGTGCCACTGTTTCGGTGCCGTAACAAGGAACTTCTTCGACGATAACAGACGGATTGATTTGAAATTGCGAACCGGTTTTCGGCTGCGGAACTGACAACGATGTTTGCTGAAGTACCGGTTGCGATTCTTTCAACTGATGTTGCGGTTGTTGTTGCGGTGCTGACGACAAAGACGACGGCAACGGTTGCGGCATTTGCGGCGGTGCCGGAGAAGACAACGGTAACGGCTGGACATCATAAACGGATTTGACGGGAGGCATTGATGCTTGCGCCGATGCCGGAACCGGCAACACCGGAGCCGCAAATGTTGGAATGGCTGTTGCCGGAACTTCCGATGTTGGAACTGGTTGAGAGTTTAACGTTTGTAAAAAAGGATCGTTTACGGTTGCGGTTGTTTCGGGCGAAATCGGGATTGCGGAAATAACCGGAAGAGTTGGAGTTGTTTCGGATGGCGAAGGTACAAGCGGCGGTAACGGTTCATTTTTGTCGGGAATTACCGAAATTACCGGCGGTTCACTCCATTTTTCCAATGATTCAATTGCCGAAGGCGGAACCGCTCCATGCCGTGATGACGCGAAACCGGCTCCAACATCTTCCGGCGTCTCCGAAGTTTTAACTGCAAGAGAAGTTCCAATCACAGGAAGTGTTGCGGTTTCCGTTGTTGGCGGAGCCGAATTTTGATGTTCAATCTTTAGCAATTCCGTTTTCGGCGGTTCTGGTTTCGGAGGTTCCGGCTTCAATGGTTCCGCTTTTGGCGGTGCCGGTTTTAACGGTTCCACTTTGGGCGGTTCGATTTTCGGCGGCAACGGCGGTGCCGGTTTGGTCAATGTCGGAGCGGCAGGCGGAATTGGAGGCGGAGGAATAATCGTTGTTTCCGGTTTTGCCGGAAATGGAGTAATAGTTGGCGATTCGGGAGAAGTGTCTTTTCCCGGATAGTGGGACAGGAACTTGGCAAGATGATCGTCTCCCGATTGGTTGGAAGACGATTCTTGAGAACCAGCCGGAACCACTCCCAAATAGGAAGCCCCCTGTTGTACCAATTTCGGATTGCTCGCAACAAGACCAATTGTTCCGATAGAAGCAAAAAATATTGTAAAATAAAGAAATTGTTTCACGGAAGTGTTATACGATTATTCATTGATTCATTAAAATTTCCGGTTATTTGCCGCCATATTTATTTTCGGAAAGCCGACTTTCCGTATCATAAGGATTTTGGACAATTCAATGCAAGAGCAATTTGAAAATTTTATCAAAAGAATTGCAAAAAAACCAAAAACTTCTGATTCTATCGGATTAGGTGTTTTCCACCGAAATCGTAAAATGATTGGTAATATTTCAGCAGAATTTTCATTAAAGGTGAGCAATCATAAGGTGGGCGATGTTTTGCTAAAACATCGCGTCGGCGTTAGCCGACTGTGAATTAGATTAATGATGGCAAATTGTATTGCCTTCCGTTTTGGAGTCGATTACGACTCAACCGGCGCGACCTTTCGGCGAAAGGGTCGCCCACCTCTTTCCGCGAATTTTCGTATGTCAAGGCTTGGACACCTAATACGGTAGAATCAGGTATTTTTCAAAGGATCGAAACTTGTTTTCGTAACATAATTTTTCAGCCTGATTTTCACAACAAAAAAACCTCTGCAGCAAGAACGGCAAAAAATAGACGAACCTCATTACCTTATTAAAAATTATCAAT
>JAISBG010000722.1 GCA_031266315.1 Planctomycetaceae bacterium
TTGAAAGTGTTGAAGGCGGTGAAAAATGGGGACGATATTCGTTTCTTGGAATTGCTCCTCATGCTTTTGTTGAAGTTTACAAAGACGATGTATCCGTAATAGAATTTGACGAATCCGAAAAAATTGTTTCGGAAAATAAAATACCGCATCACGGAAAACCGTTACCGATATTGCGTCAGTTGATGACGCGGTATCGGGCGGCGGAACACGCGGATTTACCGCGTTTTTTCGGCGGACTTGTCGGTTATTTTGCGTACGAAATGGTTGGTTTTTTTGAAAATATTCCGAATCAATTGGAAAATGAACCGTATGCAAGTTTCGTCATTCCGCGAACAATGTTAATTTTCGACAACGCCCGGCAAACGCTGACAATTTGCGTTTTGACATTCCCGAATCAAACACGTCCGAATCAAACTTCATCTCTTCAGCCGTCCGATTCAGACAGCCGGAAATTGTACGAAAATGCTGTTGCGGAAACGGAACGTATTGCCGCCGAACTCGAGAAACCAATGCCGATGCCGCAACCGAAGCATACCGGAAAACTGAAACTGAAACCGGTGTTGCCGGAAGAAGAATATTATCACCGTGTTGAGATGATCAAGGAACATATTGTTGCCGGCGATTTGATTCAATGTGTGTTTTCGCAACAATTTGTTTCGGAAAACGCTCCTGATGCTGTTTCGTTATATCGTGCGTTACGTTTTGCGAATCCGGCTCCGTATTTGTTTTTCATGCATCTTAGCGGTTCCGTGCTGGCGGGTTCGTCGCCGGAAACAATGATTCGGCTCGAAGGACGAACCGCAACGCTTCGACCCATTGCCGGAACCCGAAAACGCGGCGAAACCGAACAACGCGATCGGGAATTAGCGGACGAAATGTTACGCGACCCTAAAGAAAAAGCGGAACATTTAATGCTTGTCGATTTGGGACGCAACGATCTTGGCAGGATTGCCAAAACCGGAACAGTTCAAGTTACGGATTTAATGTTTATCGAACGGCATCCGCATGTGATGCATCTTGTTTCCAATGTTACGGCACAACTGGAAAACGGTTACGATGGTTTTGATTTATTCGAAGCGACATTTCCGGCGGGAACATTGAGCGGCGCGCCGAAAGTTCGGGCAATGCAGATTATCGCGGAACAAGAAGAAACATCACGCGGAGTGTACGGCGGAGCGGCTGGATACATTTCGTTTGGCGGGAATATTGACTTTGCAATCACTATCCGCACCGCACAAATTCGCAACGGAAAACTAACCGCTCAATCCGGCGGCGGTATCGTTTACGATTCCGTACCGGAATTGGAACGCAAAGAAACCATTAACAAAGCAATGGGAATCGCCCGTGCTGTCGAAACATTGACAACAACAAAGTAAAAGATATTTTTGTTATTTTGTAATATTTTTCTTTAACTCCCTTACAAAACCATGTCTGCAACATCGACCACAACAAATTTTACAACCTATCCTGATTCACAAGGTTATTTCGGCAATTACGGCGGAATTTATGTCGGTGAAACACTGATGACTCCGCTGATTGAATTGAAAGCCGCCGCTCAAGAGGCTTTTCGGGACAAAAATTTCTGGGCGGAATACCGCGAATTGTTACAGCAATACGTCGGACGCGAAACTCCGTGTTATTTTGCAAAACGATTAAGTGAACATTTAAACAATAATAACAATCGAAAAAATACGGCAAAACCGGTTGACGTTGATATTGAAACAAAAATATGGCTTAAACGTGAAGACCTGAATCACACCGGCGCACACAAAATCAATAACACTGTTGGTCAGGCGTTGCTTGCCAGACGGATGAAGAAGCGGTGTTTAATTGCTGAAACCGGAGCGGGACAACATGGTGTTGCAACGGCAACTGTTGCCGCGTTATTCGGTTTTGAATGTCGTGTTTTTATGGGACGCGAAGACATTCGCCGTCAACAGCCGAATGTTCAACGCATGGAGTTACTCGGAGCCGAAGTTGTTTCCGTCGAATCGGGAACAGGAACACTCAAAGACGCGATGAATGAAACGTTACGATATTGGAGTGAGGTGGTAAATGATACGTTTTATGTTGTTGGAACGGTTGCCGGTCCTGATCCGTATCCTTGGATGGTTCGTGAATTTCAAAAGATTATCGGTGAAGAATCCCGTCGGCAAATGCTTGAAATGACGGGGAATTTGCCGGATTGTATTGTTGCGGCGGTTGGCGGCGGCAGCAATGCAATGGGAATTTTTTATCCGTTTCTGAACGATAAATCCGTCGAACTGGTCGGCGTCGAAGCGGCGGGCAAAGGGGTGGCAACCGGAGAACATGCCGCATCCATCAATGCCGGTAAAATCGGCGTGTTACACGGGGCAAAGTCAATGTTGTTACAAGATGAAAACGGTCAAATTCACGAAGCGTATTCTATTTCCGCCGGTTTGGATTACCCCGGCGTCGGTCCTGAACACGCTTTTTTGCACGATATTGGTCGTATTCGTTACGAAACAATCACGGATAACGAAGCACTTGAAGCGTTTCAAATACTTTGCAAACTTGAAGGAATTATTCCGGCGTTGGAAAGTTCGCACGCCTTGGCGCAAACATTCAAAGAGGCAACGAAATATCGCACGATATTAGTCTGCCTTTCCGGTCGCGGCGATAAAGATTTACAGCACGTAAAAGAAGTTCTTGAAAAATAAAATATAACAGTATTTTTAATTGGTGAATTTTAGAAACGTTTACTCTAAATTGTTTCGTATTGAAAAATATTACTTAACTTATGTTACGCACCGTAGGTAAAAAAGTCGGCAAAACACACGAAAAATCGAAAGAGGTGGGCGATCCGCCCGCTGGGCGGTCGCGCCGGTGGAGTCTTCATTTTGCCGTCATTAATCTGATTCACAGTCGGCGAGTACGCCGACGCGACCTTTCAGCGAAAGGTCGCCCACCTGATGAAATTTTACCTATTATTTTACGATTCCGGTGGAGAACACCTAATACGGTAGAATTAGGGAGTCCTATTTTGATTAAATTCCTCATTTTAGCCATTTTCAATGATTTTTATATCAAAATTCCGATGTTAATGTATGTTTGACTGGCTTTTTGCCTACGGTGCGTAACAGGAGTTACTTATACAATCCGTTGCAATGCGGCGGGTAGAATTGAGAAAATATGAACGATTATAAAATAACAATTGATGAATTGCGCCGTCAATTTGACGGAGAGGTTGAACGGTTTTCCAATGAACAAACCGGTCAAACGAGTTCGGTGGATGCGACGCTTATTCTGTCCATGTTTGAAACGTTTATTGCCGGAATGTATCCCAATGCGCAACGATTACTTGACATCGGTTGTGGTGCAGGCAATTTTTCGTTGCGGATAACACGGAAACTGCCGCAATTGAAATTAACATTGCTTGACCTGAGCCGTCCAATGCTCCAAAAAGCACAAGAACGGCTTTCAGCGGAACATTTTACGGTTGAAGAAACAATTCAAGCCGATATTGCTCAAACGGAATTACCGAACGAAAAATTCGATCTTGTTGTTGCCGCCGCGTCGCTCCACCATCTTCGAACACGGCAAGATTGGAAAAATGTATTCGGACGGATTTATCGTTCACTTATTCCGGGCGGTTCCTTCTGGATGTCCGATTTAATCCGGCATGAAAACGAAACAATAGAATCGTTACAAAAAGAACGCTACGCTGAATATTTGTGCGGATTGCGCGGACGGATTTACCAGCAACATGTTTTCGACTATATTGACCGTTCCGACACGCCGGAAACATTGCCGTTTTTGATACAAACACTTGAGAATACCGGTTTTCATCAAATTGATATTATCCACAAAAATATCGTTTTCGCCGCACTTGTTGCCGTAAAACCATTGTAAATATACTGCGTTAGTGTTATATTTTGTATTTTCCAAAGGATCGAAATCAAGTTTTTGCAACCTAATTTTATGACTCACGCAGTATAATCCCGTAGCGTTAAACTGATTCACTGTCGGCGAGTACGCCGACGCGATGTTTCAGCGAAACATCGCCTACCTTACGGTATCAAACTGTAACACCAATTCATGAACACTAGGAATGTTTTTTTAACTTTAATTCAGATAAGGAACAACCCATGAAACGTATCAAAATGATTCTTGATTTTTCGGAACACCACAACCGATTTTCTGTTGCCCGTTATCCAATCGGAACGGTAATTGTTTTTGTTTTCTCCTTGCTCCTGACTGTTGCGGCGGCGTTTTGTCAGGAAAAGAATGACGACGGACTTTGGTATAATCTTGGAATTTTACAAAGTTTCGATCCTGATGAAATGGTTGATGAAATGGCGAATAATGTTAAAAGAACAATTGCTCTTTTGAATTTATTTCCTCAATCTTCTGACGAGAAAGATTCCTTGAAGAAACTCATGGAAGAACTCAAACGTACTGATGACCGTATTGCTGAAATTCAGAAAACCGATTGGTTCAAACTCTTGAATAGCAACCAGAAAAGGTATGTTCTTTGGGACGAACGAGAACTTGCTCGCATTTTTAATTCCAAAAACTATGAAATCGGCAATAATCGAGATATATTAGAAAAACGTTGGATTAAACGATTAGAAGGACCGGAACCGAGATTCGCAATATTTTCAGAATACGATAGAGCGATTTTCGGTCTTGCATTGATCAAGAGTGATCGGGCGGTAGAATTATTGCTCAAAATTTCGACCGAGAAAGTCATCAAGGACAATGCTCATCGGCATTATGCAACCAAAGCACTTGGAATACTTGGTGATTTGTCGGCTGTTCCAGAAATGATTCCGCTCGTTTATCATAGCAATTTCAATACTCGTTGGGAATCTCAGGTTTCTTTGGTTCGTTTAACGGGACAAAATTTCGGAACCGACGCCGAAGCATGGGGAAAATGGTATAACGAAAACCGCGAAAAACTTGCTTCAAAAATTAATAAAGAATTGCCGGTTTTCGATTTCATTCCGATTGATTGGACATTGGGCAGTAAAGATATCGAAACTCAAATCTCGATTATGCCGGAAGTACAGAAAAAAATAGATGATCTGTTTTTTGAAAATCTAATTTTTGAAAAATTAGATACTTCTGATCCTGAAACGCCTAAGATTATCAAAATGGAGCCGGAAAACGGGGCAACCGGAGTTGATTCTGTAACGATCAAAGAACTTCGTGTTACATTTGATCGGGATATGCAGAACGGTTATTCATGGGTTACCCACACCTACGCAGGAAAAAACTTTTTTCCCAAACAACCTACTGCAGCAAAAGCAAAATGGATTGATAAACGAACCTGTGTTTGCCCGGTCGAATTGGAACCGAATAAATCGTACATGGTTGGGATCAATTCACTGGAACACACGACTTTTCGAAGTGAAAACGGTGTACCTTCGGTTCCGGTTTTGTATCTTTTTTCAACCGCCGGAACAAGTCAATAAATGTTCCGTTTTTGAGTACGAAATTTTATTACGGTTTTGAACGTCCTGCTCTGCGGAATTAATTTTGAACACAATATCATAAACGTTCAAAATACAAATTTTTTATTGATTAAATTAAAACACAAATTAAAACAGAAAGGCAAACGATGTCCCGATTAACACGAACTTTTGAAAAAACACGTAACGAAAACAGAGCCGCGCTGATTGGTTACATCACGGCGGGCGATCCTGAGATTGAACGGTCATTTGAAATTATTGATGCCGCGTGCGGAGCCGGTTTGGATATTTTGGAACTCGGTATTCCGTTTTCCGACCCGACCGCAGACGGTCCCATAATTCAACACGCATCCAGCCGTGCCATTAAAGCCGGAATGACATTGCGTCACGGAATTGAATTTGTACAGAAACTTCGGCAAAAGCATGAATTGCCGATTATTCTTTTTTCGTACTTCAATCCGATTTTCGCAATGGGAACGAAAACATTTGTTCGTGAAGCCGTCAATGCCGGTGCGGACGGTGTTCTATGTGTTGACTTGCCGAGCGAACATTCCGACGAAATTATGCAGCATGTGCAACAACCGGATATAAAAAACGACGAAAAAACAATTACAATTAATAATACGATTCATTGTTTTCATTTCATTCGATTGATCGCGCCGACAACGGATACGGTTCGGCGTAACGAAATTCTTCATTTTGCGGACGGTTTTGTCTATGTTGTTTCGCGGCGAGGTGTTACCGGCGGTAACAGTAACAAAATTGATTGGAGCGGTCTCAAGCGTGAAATTGCCGAAATGCGGTGTGAAACGGAAATTCCACTTTGCGTCGGGTTCGGAATTTCAACACCGGAAGATGTTCAAACCGCCGGAACTTTTGCCGACGGCGTGATTATCGGCAGCGCGTTTCAGCGAATCATTGAAGAACATCCCAATACCGCAAAACAATCCGTTGCCAATTTTATAACAAATTTGACAGCCAGAAATAAACGGAACGGTTAATAACTCATCTTACGCACCGTTGGTAAAAGTAACCGTTTGGGATGAATCAAAGTCAAAGTGAAGTGTTTATTCATGATTTTTAGTCCGTAGGACTTTCACGTGGATAACCTCGTGCAAACGAAGTACAGCACGGGGTATAGTAACGCCGCCTCCAACCGAACTGCGTAGCAGTTCAACACGCTCACGGCAAGGAGAACTTTTCTCTGTTGAACTACTACGTAGTTCCGGTTGTGGTGTATTACTCAATACCCCGTGCTGCGTTGCACTTGCACGGGGTTATCCATGTTAAAGTCCTACGGACTTAGGAATCAAAATATTTTCACCTTGACTTTTTAACTACGGTGCGTAACATGAGTTAATAAATTTCAGCCGCATAAATTTCGGTACGCAAAAAATTCCTTCACCCCAAAGAGGCAATAGAGAATGGAAAACGACGAAAACATAGTTGACATAATAAAAAAATTGGATAAAATCTAAATATGAAACTTAATATTCCTTCAAAATATCGAAAAGATATTGAAATTGCAACAAATATACTCAAAAACGAAGGTTGTCAATCAGTTTTCCTGTTTGGCTCGTTAGTTTCAGGAAAAATACATGAAGACTCTGATATAGATATTGGTATTAAAGGACT
>JAISBG010000280.1 GCA_031266315.1 Planctomycetaceae bacterium
CACTATCTCCTGTTACGCACCGTAGGTCAAAAAGTTGGTAAAACATACCGTAGAATTGGAAGTTTTTCCTCGCCCCTTTAGGGGCATTGCATAACAACCCACCGCAACGCGGTGGGTTAAAGCACACTTCTAAATTCCGCCCTGTAAGGGCAATGCCAATCCGCTTTGCATTGCCCTTACAGGGCGATTGGTGGATGAACTGTTACCCACCGCGTTGCGGTGGGTTGTTATGCGTTGCCCCTAAAGGGGCGAAGGAAAAACTGATATTTAGCCTCTGTGTAACAGGAGTTGCTATTATTATTCACTATGTCTGTCCTTAATAGTGTACAACTAATAGAGGACAAGATTCTCCCGAAAATTTTCCAATCGCGATTGAGAAGGTCGCAAAGCCAAAGAACACCTCGACGATAGACAACCCCACCTTAATCTATGTTTTTTTGGGATTGACGGTCAGAAATTTCTTTTAACCATTTTCGCCGCCGAACCTCCCAAAACCGTTCCGAAAACTGAGCAAGACTTTCCTCTCTTTTGCAAGGTAGTGATTGTTCTGTTTCACGCCCGACCAATTGCTTTGACTCAAGATACGGTTTTGTTATTGTGGACATAAAATCTTCCTTATTCCATTCCGGTAAGTAGGATTGCAAGTTTTTCTTCCGCCCCTTTAGGAGCAACGCACATTAACCCACCGCGTTGTGGCGGATTGTTATTGTTATGCAATGCCCCTAAAAGGCGGGGTAAAAACTTGCAATCTTACTGTGATTTTAATTTGCGGGACCCGGGATGATTCTTCCCGAAACAACACCGGCGCAACTCATATCACATGGATTGCAGACGGGTTCACACGGATTGCTGCATACCGGTTCGCACGGATCCGGATTGCACGCCGAAGCCATATCACATGCACCAAAACCTGTTGCCGGAGTCGTATAAACAACTTCTTTCTTTGCCCGTGTTGTCGGAAACAGGGAACCCGACCGGCATAAACTGAAACTCCCGTCGGAACTACAACCAACGGAAAATACAGAAAGCATTAACGCAAATGCACAAAATAATACAACATTCTTCATGATTTTCTCTCCTGTAAAAAAAGGGGGGGGTGAGTCTGGTTATCAGTTGGCGAATGAATCCCTTCATTGTCGTCGTTCTTTATTTCTGTCAGGATACTCTACACCACACTTAAGAAAATGCAAACGAAAGAATCAAAATATTCCGCTTTCAAAACAACAGAATAACCTATAACCCTGTTGATCCTTTCTTCTAGTAAAGCCGGAAAATTTTAACAAATTTTTTCAACAAATTGATTTGATTTTCTTGAATTATCAGAAAAAAAAACCTATAAACTGATAACCTTGTTGGATGTTCCAACTTTGAACGGGAAAAATCAGTAAAACATTTTTTTAATCAATTTTTTAATCAATAGTTTTTAATCAATAGATTGTACCATTGAACACTGTTATGAAACGTTTCATTCTGGTTTTAATATTGAGTATGTTTGTTTCTATTGTTCGGGCGGGTGATACATGGTTTATCGATACACGTCCGGCAACAGCAGAACCGGAACATTTTATTGTCAAAAAACTTGATAATACCAATCAATCCGCTCCGGTTTGGCGTTCCGCAACATTGGAAGAATTTCAGGAAACACACGTTCCGCAAAAACCATTGGTTATTGTTGTTCATGGTAATTGGATGTCCCCCGGTAAAACTATGAATTATGGAACCGTTTTTGATCGTTTTTCGGAAAAATTCGGAGACTATCGGCTTCTCCTTTGGGGTTGGCATTCCGAACGGATTTCATGCGGAATCCGAAAAGATACTTTAATAAAAGCACGGCGTGCTGATGATCAAGCGAATCATCTGGTCTCGTTTCTTCAAACACTGAAACCGGACAGTCATGTTTCGTTGATTGGTTTCAGTTTTGGAGCCAGATTGGTTTGTAATACATTACAAATATTGGCGGACACCCAAGAAAGACACAACGAATTATCAATCCGGTCAATACTTTTAGCCGGAGCGTTGGATTGCGGGTCGCTAACACCAAACGGACAATATGGTCAAGCCTTGTCCGTAACCGAAAAAATGTTAATTCATGTTAACCCTGACGATGAAGCACTCTGTTTTTATCCATTGCTTGTCCGAATCGGCGGGCCTCAGGCAATTGGAAAAAAAGGAGCATTCTTGAACGGACTTTCGGAAAAATCACGGCAAAAAATCAAATCGGTCAATGTTGCCCGACAACTGGGACCGGAACACGCTTTTACCGCATCATTCCGAACTTTAATCATGTATGATAAAGATTTCCGGCAATATGCTCTGTTTGAATAATTCCTAAAATTGTTTGAGAATAATACGCGGGCATTTCTGAAAATACTTTTTTTACCACAGAGAACACAGTATTCACAAAGATAATTTTTCTGATTCTACCGGATTAGTAAAATAATAGGTAAAATTTCATAGGCAATCATCAAGTGGGCAACCTTTTGTAGGTGGGCGACCTTTCGCTATTTGCTAAAAGGTCGCGTCGGCGATAGCCGACATTGCCCCTGTTTATGGGTGGAAATTAGTGTAGACACCAATTAGCATCGTTAATCTGATTCACTGTCGGCGAGTACGCCGACGCAACCTTTTAGCAAATAGCAAAGGGTTGCCTACTTTCTTGATGTTCACAATTAGTGCTGAAATGGGTAGGCAATCCCGTCGCTGAAGGGTCGCACCGGTTGAGTTTTACTCGCTCCAAAACGGTGGGCAATACAGTTTGCCATCTTTAATCTAATTCACTGTCGGCTAACGCCGACGCGACCTTTTAACAAATAGCGAAAGGTTGCCCACCTGATGATTGCCTACTTTTAACGAAAATTCTGCTGAATGATTACGATTTTTTTAGATTTTTGGGCATAAACGAAAAAAATTAAAAATTCTTTCAAAATTTCTTCTACCTTCCTGTTGACTTCTTTTGGATTTTAGTTTATAGTATGCGTTATTGTTATTTTCCGTCTTTATTCATTCATTTTCAACTTTTGGAGATTATTTTTCCGTTTTGAACGATAAATCGCCCGGATTTTTATTCGGGTGTTAAAAAAATAGAGTACGTCAACAATTTGTGATCGCTT
>JAISBG010000292.1 GCA_031266315.1 Planctomycetaceae bacterium
GATGTTAAAAGGAATTTCGACCATGTTGATTTCCGCTTATTGGGGTTATGGCGGAACAACCGCGTTATTAGTAGAATCGACAAGAGAAACAATAAATATGAATGACCATAATTTTCTTACATCAATAATTGCAATCTTAATCCAATTACTTATCCTTGTTACCGTATCCATAATGAAATTGATGAAAGAGAAGGTATAGACATACGCAGCACATAAAATATACAGTAGCCGGTATAGACAATAGGCTTCGTCCTTGAACAAACGCTCTACGTTGTTGCGCTTACCATGTTCAACTTCGTGAATTTTAAAATGGCTTTAGTATATTTTATTATTTTGCCGGACAAGTATTGATATGGTCATTGACTAAACCGGTTGCCTGAAGGTGGGCGTAGCAAATGATTGAACCGAAAAATTTGAAACCGCGTCGTTTCATTTCTTTAGCGATACGGTTGGAAAGTTCGGTTGTTGCCGGAATATTCGACCACGAATCCCAATGTCCGACAATCGGTTTGCCGTTTGGAAGGAAACTCCATAAAAAGTTACTAAAACTGCCGAACTCCTTTTGAACGGCAAGAAACGCTTTCGCATTAGAAATTGTTGCGGTAATTTTCAACCTGTTTCGGATAATGCCGTTATCATTCATGAGCCGTTCAACATCTTTTTCGGTAAACTTGGCAACTTTTTTCGGATCGAATTTCGCAAACGCTTTACGATAATTTTCACGGCGTTTCAAAATGGTGATCCAACTCAATCCTGCTTGTGCCCCTTCAAGGACGAGAAATTCAAACATAATCCGGTCATCATGAACAGGTTTCCCCCATTCTTCGTCGTGATATTTAACGTACACCGGATCATTGCCGCACCATTCGCAACGTTTTGATTTTTTCATTGTTTTGTATAATTGTTTGTGTTGGCAGTGTATTCAAAATAACCGTAACTGTGTTGGCGTTACCATTATAAACAATAGGATTCCAAGTTTCTACCCGTCCCTTTAGGGACATTGCATAACATCCCACTGCCTTATAACTGTAGATTTAATTTGTACCGATTCACGTAACTATCGTGAATCAATACAATAAACAGGGGCAATTGAGTTACGAATATTTCTGTAGATTTTATTGAGCAACCGGAACAGAATGTCAATAATGAATCCGACCATGAATATAAACATCTTGCTCAACAATCTGAATTTCCGGCGATTCCAGTTTCCACGCTTTTTCCATTTCATTTAAACCGTTTCCTCCAACAGCAGGATAGGCTGATTGACCGCCGATCAATTTTGGTGCAATAAAAACGTGAACCTCATCAATGAGTTGCATATCAAAAAGTGTTCCGAATAATTGTTTTCCTCCTTCGACAAAAAGGTTGGTGATTTTTCGTTGAGCAAGATATTCCATTAGGATTTCGGTTCTTCGCTGATAATTGTGTTCGGTATTTTCCGACGGAATCGGAAGAATTTCACAACCGGCATTTTGTAGAATTTCGATTTGTTTTGAAGGAGCATCTGAACGAACAACAAGCAAAACCGGAATTTGGCGTGCGGTTTGAACCAACCGGTATTCCGAAGTCATCGCGGCGTTTGAATCAAGAACAATCCGAATAGGAATTCGTGGAGCAACCGTATCAAACCGAACCGTTAAATCAGGATTATCACGCAATGCGGTTTGCGATCCAATCATGACGGCGTCCATTCGGCTGCGAAGACGATGAACAATCTTACGGGATTCCTCACCGGAAATCCATTGACTGTTTCCGGTTCGCGAAGCCAAACGACCATCCAGAGTCATTGCCCATTTGGCAATAATCCAAGGACGATGTTTTTCCAACAACGTCAAATAAGGAGCATTCAATAACCGGGCTTCTTCTTCGAGTACGTGTTCTGTAATTTCGAGTCCGGCATTGCGGAGGATTTTGAGCCCCTGACCATTGACAACCGGATTGGGATCACGCATCGCAACCACAAGACGCTTAATTCCAAAAGATTGAAGAGCAGAAGTACACGGCGGTGTTTTGCCGTAATGTGAACATGGTTCTAAGGTTACGTAACAGGTCGATCCGACGGTAACATCTTTACCGTAACGACAATACGCATCACGAATCGCCTCAACTTCCGCATGAGCCTTACCAAATTTGGTGTGAAAACCTTTGCCAATGATTTTTCCGTTTTTGACAAGAACGCAACCAACCATTGGATTGGGTTCCACAAATCCCTCGCCGCGCTTGGCAAGTTCCAACGCCAAACGCATAAATTGTCCATTGTTTTCCATAAAACTATTACATTTTTAGTAATTATTCAGCGGAATTTTCGTTAAAAATTTATAACTATACTTTACACGGTCAACAAGTTTGTATTTTTTAGTAGGATGAATAGTGTCTACTTTTTCCAAAAATAAAATGAGCATTGTAAACTTATCATTTGTAAAGATTACTATTTTTTGCGCCTTTGGCAATAGGCTTAAAAGTTTGAAAAACTGTAATATTCCAGTAGAATTTTCGTTAAAAGTGGGTAATCACAAGATGGGTGACCTTTTGCTATTTGCTAAAATACTCGCCGACAGTGAATCAAATTTAACGATGGCAAATGGTGTTGCTTTCCGTTTTGGAGTCGAGTACGACTCAACCGGCACGACCTTTCAGCGAAAGGTCGCCCACCTCTGTAATGTTTGGATACCTAATCCGACTGAATTAGAAATTTTCATTAAATTTTGTTTTTTTTCAGACATTTGCCGGAAAAAAAACTATACTTATACTTAATATGAATATATTGTCTCTAGTTTTTCTACCAACATTTTGTCTCTAACGGGACAGGAAAATTAACTATTCCGTAAAATTAAAAACGTAGTTGATGCGTAACATGAGTTATTCAAATAATTAATTAATTATAAAAAATCTTCACTCTTTTTTGTCGGGAGTTTTTGCGATGAATAATAGGAACCGTTTAAGTTTTATTGTTATTGGATTAGGAGTTATGGTAATAACTATTTGTCCGGTATTCGGAGGAGTTTTTGATTGTTTTTGGGGCGGTTCCAACGAAGAAACAAGTTACACTCCGTCTTATCTTCCCGGTATGGGTGGTGTTACTTTGTCTCAACCTCCCCAACAACCGCCAATTAATTTCGGCGCACCGCCGCCGGGTCAGCAGACAATGAATCAAACAATTAATCAAAATATTCCGGTTCAGGCAACCACCAATACCCAAGCAACACTCGTTCCGCAAGCAACTATTCCGACAATCACTGTTCCGGCAGGACCGGTTGGTTCTGTCGGACATCCCGCAACCCAGTCGGGTGTTGCCAATTTGCCGCCGGTTCCGCCGGGAACTGAAATTGTGTATGTCATGCCGGGTACGCCCGCTCAAGAAGAATGTCTTGACGGAGTTCGCGGGATTCCGGCAACTGCTGCCAATGTTGTTCCGCCCGGAACGCCGGGAGCAATTCCTGTTGCCGTTAAAACAATCTCGGTTCTAAAACCGAAAATCGAATATCATTGGACATTTTCACCTATTCAAACCAAAACAGAAACTCTGGTTAAAGTTGTTCATCCGAGAACAGGAAAAATTATTCGCACCTATTGTCAAACCGAAGAGGAAACCTCCACACTTCCCTGTTTACACCGAAAAGAAGTGATTTCCTACGAAACGGTTACGGCAAAAATCGGAACTCCGGTTTCGCTTGCTCCGTCGGCGGCGACCGCCACAAACACCGTCATTCAATCCGCTCCGACTTTGCCGCCCGCAGCAACAAAATGGCAAAGCCAATACGGTAATTCTCCCGATAACCTCCCTAATCATTTCACCGATCATTCGGCGGTTGAAAGGAGTACCTATTCGACTGTTATTGTTCCATAGTTCCATGACCAACGAAAAACTAAACATATTTTTCCCAAATTCACATTTTTTTGGCTTCCCAAAATGATTTTTTGGTGTAAAATACGCTCTATGATGTTAAAAAATGTATTCAATCTTGTTTTGGAAATAATGTTAGCGGTTTTCGTATTTTTTGGAAACACGTTCTTGATTTACGGACAAACGGTTTCAAAGCAAACAGTTTCCGAGCAAGCATCTGCCCAATCCAACACCAGTCCGGTTTTAACCGCGTTGGAACATCCTTGGGGACGTTTCGCACCGCAATCGTGGGTTTGCCTGCAAAAAATAACTTGGACGAATCGTGAAGGGCATCGTATTGCCGATGTGCGGGAAATCAAAACAACTCTCCAATCCATCAACCCAAACGGCGTAACTCTTCAAGATGTTTTGACCATCAGTGTTGGAGGAAAGCGAACCGAAAACGCTCCCATTATTCGGCGTTTTGATTTTTTTCAACAACCAATTCAGGACGGAGTACAAATCCGAAATGCGGCTCCGACGAAATTGATTATTGATCATCAGGTTATTCCCTGCGAAGTTCGGATTTATGAACAAACCACTCCCGCCGGAAAACGGAAAACTACAATATGGTATTCCACTCAACTTTATCCGTATGTTCTGCGTTCCGAAAACGTCTTGCGAAGTATTCCGACCGACAAAGAGCCGGAGGAACGGATTTTGGATATGACGATTACCGAAGTGCTGGAATCATCGGCATTTCATCTTCGCAAAAGCAAACTCGGAACTTACCGTTTGCGGACAACACAGAAAAGCGGTAACGTAACGACTATTACCGAAACGTCTTGCTCCCGACATGTGCCGGGCGGAGTCCTGCAAAAAACAACCCATGAATTTGAAAAAAAAGGCAACACCATTCGTGAAATCCGAACGGTTGAAATCCGGCTTATCAATGTCTATTATGGCGGAGTTCCTTCAAACAGCCGCCAACTTCCGGCAACCGTTGTTCATAATCCTTCGTTTTTTTATCTCGAATCAATTCGTCCGCGTTGGCGTTATTATTATGCGCCGTATCCGTTGTATTGGGAGACGCCTTCGGAACCAAACGGTGTTCGTCCCAATCAAAAAGAACCGCCAACTTTTTCGCCGTAAAATTCCGATGTTGCGATTTTCTTTTTCTATGATTACTGTTTTTCTGGGAATGGCGCTTGTTGCCGCTGTTGCAATTGCTCAGAATACGGAACCGGAACAACCAACCGAATGGGATTTTCTTCGTACAGAAATACAAACCCGACTTGGAAAAGCTCGTTTCGATAAGATTCCCGATACGATTGAGTTTGAGCATCCTCGTTTTTACCGCGACTTCAAAATGGGACGGTTCAATACATGGCTTGCTTCCGAACCGGACGCTCCCAATTTCCGGTTTCGCTCCGTACCGGAACAACAATTGCCGCAATCACAACATCGGTCAGATATTCTACCGGCGGAAAAAACCAACAAACGTATTGTTTCGGCGAACACACCGGTTCAGGCGGACACGAGTACCAATTTCCCGCCGCAACCGATTCGGCGTTTACCCGGTTTTTTTGAACGTTCCGGCATCATGGATGCAACCGTTTTACCGGAAGAAAATCCGGTTCGTTCTTCGGGCGGTTCCCGCTGGTTCCGCGACTTCAACCGTAATGATCCTTCCGGTGTACAGGGGTTGAGTTCGCGGTCGCAACAAAATTCCGGCGGAAACGATTATTTTAACGGCAATGCGGTTGTGGTTGGCGGAGAACTGTTACAAAACAAGCCGACACCGCAATCCCCTGTTTCCGCAACGGAAGCGAATTTCCGAACCAATCCGGTTGACCGTCAATCCGCAACAAGAAATCAGGCGGAAACTCTCCGGCGTTTTGAACAAAAACTTGAAGGAATGCTTTTAACTCATCCTTCGATTCATTTTCTTTCGCCGGTTCAAATTTCATTCCAAAATGGGGTTGTGTCGGTTCGTGGTGTTGTTTCGGACAAAGAACACAAAATTGCCGCCGGAAATTTTCTGCTCACCAATCCCGAAGTAAAACAAGTCAATAATCTGATTTCTGTTGTTCCTACCGACCCAACACAAATCACTGTTCCAGTTGAACCCAAATAATTACAATAATCTGTAATATTTCAGTGGAACTTTCGTTAAAGGTAGGCAATCATCAGGTGAGCAATTCAAAAGTGAGCAACCACGAGGTAGGCGATGTTTCGCTGAAACATCGCGTCGGCGATAGCCGACTGTGAACCAGATTAACGATGGTAAATGGTGTTGCTTTCCGTTTTGGAGGCAATCATCAGGTGAGCAATTCAAAGGTGGGCAACCACGAGGTAGGCGACCTTTTGCTAAAAGGTCGCGTCGGCGTACTCGCCGACAGTGAATCAGATTAGCGACAGCACATTGTGTTGCCTTCCGTTTTGGAGTCGAGTAAGACTCAACCGGCGCGACCGCCCAGCGGGCGGATTGCCTACCTCTTTCATGTTTAAAACGAACTTTTCAATGCTTGGGCACCTAATCCGGTAGAATCAGAAAATTTAATCTATTTCCTCTTCCGGTTTATTCGTATCAAGTTTTGTATCGAGTTGAGACCGCATTGACAATTCGTCTTCTGATTCTTTGTTTTCCGGTTCTCGATTTTCCTGTTGGGCGAAAAGCGAATCCAGCAACGAATTTATTTTCGCCAATCTTTCGCCGAAGATTTCATTTTTTCCAATCTCGGAGTTGTATCTGAACGAAAATGAAATGGAGAAGTTTTCATCTTTTCTTGCTTCGGCGGAATCGAATCCCATGTCAACCGCAAACTGTTCGAGCAATGTTTTGCCTAATGATTTGCCGTCTTCGGTTTGTGCTTTGTTCAAGGCTTTTTCCAAGTTATAACACAATCCTTCGATTTCTTTGCCGCTTGCCCCCCAAATACTGGAATTGTTGGCGTTAATAGAAAATTCACCCTTTCCGTTAAGCGACATGGATATTCTGTCTCCTTCTTTTAGTTCGACATTATAAGCGTCCAAGACGCGAGTGATTGTTCTTTCCGACAACATACTGTTTAAGTCCTTCATCACATCGGATATTGGCGAAGATACATTCAGTGTGTTGAACATGCTGGTCATCAAAGATGTCGGCTTGAAGGAAATTGATTCTTTGGGTTTGGACTCTAACTCCTTCATTTTCACTTCTTGCTCCGCCCGTAAATCGCTCTGCATTTTTCCGAGTTTGACACCAACTGTTCCGTTTACACTAATCTTTTCTTGGGTTTTCTCATCAACAGCATAGAATGTATTTCCGATACGGAGGTTCCGTGAGGTTGACTGAGAGACGAACTCATCACCTGCAACTCCATGTGCAAAATTGAATTGAAGACTTTTGATTTCCTGACCTTCGGCTTTCGCGGCAACAAGATCAATTCCAAATTCATTGGCATAAGCCTCAAGAAAGGCTTCACCCAATGATTTATCGCCAACTTTAATACTGTTTAATTCGTCGAGATATTGCTGTATGAGTTCCGCATTTCCTTCGCTATTCTCATTGATATGAAACATCACATGGTCGCCTGCAACGAATTTTCCTTCACCGTCAATTTCCAGAGACATGAGATTGTAAGAAAGTGTCGAATTCTTTTTGAG
>JAISBG010000302.1 GCA_031266315.1 Planctomycetaceae bacterium
GAGCGATATTCTGTTGCCGTTTCTCGGCATTGCGTTTTTCCAATTTACAAAACAGATTATATGTTACGTAATCTGTTCATTTTACCTTTTTTTCATAAGGAGAATACCATGAAAAAAACTACTATTTTTGCCTTTACGTTAGTTGAACTTTTGGTGGTCATTGCGATTATCGGTGCTTTAATCGCTATTCTGTTGCCGGCAATTCAAGCCGCGCGCGAAGCGGCAAGACGAATGACTTGCTCCAACCACCTGAAACAAGTCGGAATTGCTGTCCACAATTTTCACGATACCATGCAAGGACTTCCACCTGCATGCATCGGAGGAACAAGCAATGTCGAAAATGCTCATGGACGTGCTTCGTTCTGGGCATTGATTTTTCCTTTCATTGAACAACCTGCTCTTTATGAGTATATGTCAACAGCAAAATTTAGTAATCAATTTGCTAATGGCTGGTGGCGAGGAGATGGAACCGGAACTTTGGCAATGACCGATGAATTAAGAAAAGGATTCGGTTCAGTGTCGGCTTATCGTTGTCCAAGCCGTAACGGCGGCGGACCTTTAGTTACAGAAATGCCGGATGCTTCGGCAAGTGACATCTGGAGTTATGGTTGTGCCGGTCCTCGTGGTGATTATGCTTTTGTTCTCAGTTTTATGAGAGTACAACCAAACGAATCCGGAGATGGCGGCGATATTGCAGCGGTTCAACATTATTATAAGACATGGTGGCCTATGCGTTCTATCGAATCACAGCATGGTCCATTTCGTTGTGCCGTTTTGATGGAAAATAATCCCGACAACTGGCTGCCTCGTGATAACTTTTCGCGAATGGCGGATGGAACCAGTAATCAGATACTTGTTGGTGAAAAACATATTCATCCCGATTTTTTTGGTGAATGTGCTGTTAATGTGGCGGCTGAACATAAAAAACGGAGTAATTGCAGTTTTCTGACAGGCGGCGATCCTTGGCTTCCTGCTGTAGCAAGAATTGTTCGTATATGGAATATGGACGACACCACAAGAACCAACATGGGAATCAGTTTGCCCTATGAAACGACTTATATGACCTATTACAATGCCAAATTTGGGAGTTGGCATCCGGGAGTGAGTCATTTTCTTTTGGGAGACGGATCGGTTCTTCCTTTGCCGGTTACCACACCGGAAATCACCCTGTCCCGTTTAGGTACAGTCGATGACGGTGAACAAGTAATAATGCCGTAACAATAAATGTTTTTCTTGATATTCGTAAATAAATATATTGCGTGAACTATGAAATTGATATTTTTTGGGGTAGTGATAACCGCGTTGGCGACGGGTTACCCTAACGACTTTGTTTACGGAATCCGGTAAAATCAGTCGCAGTTTAGCCCGATAGAGTTTAATTTTGGTAACCGTAGATTTTTGACCTGCGGTTATCGAAATAAAGCCTTAGCGGGCTACTCCGTTTTTTATATCAATTAAGTAAATATATCGCAACAGATATAGAATTACCTTTACTTTGATTCTTCGTGGACGGTTACTTGTTAATCGGATTCTTTGTCGGCAGTCGCCTGCGCGATTGATATTACGAAAATTTTAATGGGCGGCGGACATGGCGTTGCGGACAAGATTTCGCATTAAAGAGGCGGACGCTTTTTGACCGGTGAAAAGTTTAAATTGCAAGCAGGCTTGACCAACAAACATTTCAACACCGGAAACAGTAATACAACCTTTTTCCCTCGCCGATTTCAGAAGTAACGTGTTTTCAGGATTATATACCGCATCAAACACAACCATTCGCGGATGGAGTGCCGATTTATCAAACGGCGATTCGTCCACATTCGGATGCATACCAATTGGTGTACAATTAACAAGAATATCCTGTTTCAACTTATCACGCGACTTCCAATCAATAATTTCACAATCAAAATGTTTTCCCAAGTCATAAGCACGGTTGCCGTTGATATCGGTAATTGTTACTAAGGCACCGCGTTTTTTTAATCCGTAAACCAACGCCATTCCGGCACCGCCCGCTCCAAGAACTAAAGCGTTTTTACCGTTGAGAACACTTTTTTCGTCCGTAAAATTCCCGCCCAACACCGCTTCAATACTGGATATCGCCGCAACATAATCGGTGTTGTAACCAAGCCGCTCTCCGTCCCGGAATACCAACGTGTTACACGCCCCAATCTTTTCAACCGCCGGATCCATCTTGGTCAAATGCTTCATCACCGCAACTTTGTGCGGTATCGTTACACTTAAACCTTTGATGTCAAATTCTTTCACCTGTTGCATAAAATCAGGAACATTATGATCGTCCAGCGGAAACGGAACATAAATTGCGTTGATTTTTTGTTCGATAAATGACCGGTTATGAATCAGCGGACTCAAACTGTGTCCAATGGGATTGCCGATAATTCCATAAACAGCAGTATCCGCGTCAGTCTGGTCGTAATGATATAAATCAAGCAGCTCTTTATAAACCAACATGCCGGGAGCAATCAATCGGTCTTGGGAAAAAGTGGCATAAGTGTACGGCATTCCGAATTTTTTTGCCAAAATCCGAGTCGCTTTGCCCATTTCGCCCATGCCGATTCCAATAACCCGAATTCCTTTGTCGCCAAGTTGTTTTGCTTCCCGATTTTTCTCCCGAATAAATGTAACGAAACGGAACATGTCGTCCACCGTTTTAGGATTAACCGCAATTTTGATAAAATACGGCGATTTCGTTAACATTTCACGATGGAGCGCATCGAGATTTTCCGGCGTTTCTTCCAGATTGTGGTAACTGATAATCCGGCGTGTTTGTCCGAAGGGCGGAATTTTGTCCGCAATATCAACTTCCAAATCAACAAATTCCGGCGCAGCAACAATTGCAGAGCGGAGTAATTGGAAACGTTTTTCTTCCGTGTCCCGCCAAAGACCGCCGTCTTGTGTCCGGCGTGCTGTAACAATCGTCGCGGTTGGACGGTTGGGAATCAAACGATGAATATCAGGTTCGCGGCGCAAAAAATCAAGACGGAGTTCAACAAATGAGACTCCGTCCGCCGCAAGATTTTGATGTTCGGTAATCATTCGGGTATGACTGCCGCACGCAATGATAACGCAAATCATGGTCAATCACAAAATAAGAATATTGTATCGATAAATAGGTTTTGTCCGGTTTCATTCAAACCGTAACAAAAAAACCCGACTCATTTCCAATACATTTTTACAGGGTTTCATTCCGCTTTCCGTTCCCGCTTCATAACGGGTTTAATCTGCCGGTGCGGGGTTCGATAGAACAACGGGGGCAATAGTCGGCAATGTGGATGCGGGGTTCCGTGTGTAATCGTAGCGGAAAAGTTCGGTCATCAATAGGAGGACAGCAAACGATAACGCCATTACCGAAACACCAAGCAACGTTTGAAACAAATCGTTCTCTTTTCTGTGCCAATAAAACAGAAACGGAACCGCAACAATTCCCACTCCGCCTATGAGGTCAAAAAAAGCAAGATAATAAATGGTGGAAGAAAAACTAATTTCGAGTTCTTTGTAAGGCGGAAAAACCAGCAGGATAACATTAACTGCAATCAATGCCAGCAACAAAAGTCCGCCCGATACTAAACACAATGCCGTCCCAAGTTCTATTGCTTCACCTTTTTTTGTTTCCTTTTTTGGTGTTTTCGGTTTAGTGTCTTTTTCTTTATTTTTATTTTTCCTGTTTTTTTTATCGGTATTGATATTTATTTCGGGAGCGGCGGTTTCCGGTTCCGAATTTTCATCGGAGGCGGTTGTTTCAGACTCGTTTGCCAAGAATGATTCGTCGGCTAGGAATGTCGAAGGAACTTCGCCCAAACCTTCGTTAGGATTGTCAATTGGAGAAAACGACAGATTTTCATTTTCCGGCAATTCCGTTTCATTTTGCAATGTTCCTGCTTCGTCCGAAAGAGCGGAACCAAAAGGATTCTCTAAAAAAAGTTCCCCGATTTCATCACCGGTTTTTTCGGTTCCATTTTCCGTTTTTTCTTCTCCGAAATCGAAGTCGAAATCAATATCTTCCGGTTTATTTTCGTTGTCTTGGGACACGGGATTCTCCTAACACTTTACCATCGAGTAATACTAAGTCCGCAAAAAACTCTATTCATCGTATATCGACCAAATGGTCAATAACATTTTATTGTTTTTTCTTAAAATTTTCCAGTTCCTGAAAAAAATCGTCCTATCTTTCAAATTCCATAATTATTCAGTGGAATTTTCATAATTTTTAACACGAAAAACGCAAAAAGAGGTGGGCAATCCGTCCGCTGGACGGTTGCGCCGGTTGAGTTTTACTCGACTCCAAAACGGAAGGCAACACAATTTGCCGTTGTTAATC
>JAISBG010000560.1 GCA_031266315.1 Planctomycetaceae bacterium
AATTTTTCCGGTTAAGCGTTTCTCTAAAATTTTCCCCGTAACATAAAAATTAGAACAACTTAAAAAATATTGTCAATATAACCGGACAAAAAAATTTTTTGAGAAAAATAAATTTTTGAGAAAAGAAGTCTAATAGGATTGCCAGTCTTCCTTCGCCCTGCAAGGGCAATGCGTAACAACCCACCGCAACGCGGTGGGTAACAGTCCTTCCCCAACAATCGCCCTGCAAGGGCAACTTAGCATTGCCCTTTCAGGGCGAAATTAAGGGTGGGCTTTAACCCACCGCGTTGCGGTGGGTTGTTATGCAATGCCCCTAAAGGGGCGGAGGAAAAACTTGCAATCCTACTATGTTAAAGTATTGGTAGGTTGCTTAAACATTTAAACAATATATAATTGAGCAACGATTTTTATGAAATCTGCTGGGATGCTGTAAATTTACCGGAAGAACGGTTAGTTTACAGATTTTTTTGAATGTTTTGAGCGAAAGTGAATTTTGGAGTTTATTGAAAACATGCAGTCACGAACGGCTCAATTTATTTTATTGTCAACGTAAGGAGATTTAATTATGCGGCTTGTAACTCGATCCGATTTTGACGGATTAGTTTGTGGAATGCTCTTAAAAGAAGAAGGAATTATTGATTCCGTCCAGTTTGTACACCCGAAAGACCTGCAAGACGGTTTATTCAAAGCGGAACCGAATGATATTTTATGTAATGTACCGTTTGTACCCGGTTGCGGAATATGGTTTGACCATCATTCCAGCGAGGCGGAGCGTGTCGGCTGGACGCAAGAAGTTAAAGGGATTAGCAAAAAGGCTCCGTCCTGTACCGGAATTGTGTACGAATACTATGGCGGCGAAGCAAAGTTTCCGAGATTCAAAGAACTTGTCCACGTGGTCGATAAGGTTGATTCCGGTCAACTCACCGCAGATGATATTCGTAATCCGCAAGGTTGGATTTTGATCGGTTTCATTACCGACCCGCGTACCGGACTGGGACGCTTTCATCATTTCCGTATTTCAAATTATCAGTTAATGATGGCGTTTATTGATCATTTGCGGACAAAAACGCTGGAAGAAATTCTTGATCATCCCGATGTGAAAGAACGAGTTGACCTTTATCGGCAACAAACAGACTTATTTATCGAAATGGTAATTAAGTATTCGAAAACCGAAGGGAATGTTTTGATTACGGATTTACGGGGAGTTGAAACGATTTACACGAGTAATCGTTTTACAATTTACAGTGTTTTTCCGGAACAAAATGTTTCGCTTTGGATTACCGATGGTAAGGCGAAGGTCAATGTGATGATTTCGTGCGGTTACAGCGTAATCAACCGAACTTGCACGGCTGATGTTGGAGCCTTAATGCTTAAATACGGCGGCGGCGGTCATAAACAGGTTGGAACTTGTCAAGTGCCTTTTGAAAACGCCGACCAAATTATTGCCGAAATTGTCAAAGGATTAAAAAATTAATAATTGTTCAGCGGAATTTTCGTTAAAAATTTGTAAAGGTAGGCAACCGTTCGCTGAACGGTTGCGTCGGCGGTAGCCGACAGTGAACGAAATTAACGACGGCAAATGGTATTGCTTTCCGTTTTGGAGTTAAATTGCCAGCCGAAAACAGGGTACAAGTCGGCTAACGCCGACGTAACCTTTCAGCGAAAGGTTACCCACCTGACGTGACCAACTTTTAACGAAAATTCCACAAGTTCTAAACTATTTACTACATAAACAACGATGAAACGAATTCTGATATTTTTGTTTATTCTTTTTTTGGGAATACGTCTTGCGGCTCAGGAAACTGATTTAGTAACGGAAAAGAAAGCCGAAGCGGAACAAATTCTGGTGGAAAACAAAGCGGCGGAAAGCGAAACCGGAACTGAAGAGGAAACTGTTACAACACCGCGTGCGAAATTGCAGAAACGATTGGAAGGTTGCGGCAGTCCGGTGAACTCTGTAACATTTTCATCGGACGGAAATTTCCTTTTGTCAGCCTGCGGCGGTCCCGGCGGCGACAACACGGCGCGAATTTGGAATATTGCAACGGGAAAAATTATTCAGACGTTTTCCGGTCATACCGACCGTGTTAATCAAGCGGTTTACACACCGGACGGCAAACGGATTTTAACGGCGAGTGATGACAAAACGGTTCGTGTCTGGAATGTTGAAGACGGCAAAGAAATTTTTAAAATGGCGGAACATCTTGATGAGGTAAAATGTGTTGCCGTGCATCCAAACGGCAAAACGGCGGTGTCTGGAAGTCGGGACTGTACCTTTACACGTTGGAATCTGGAAACCGGCAAGGCAACCGGAATGAAACAGGCACATAAAAGTACAGTAACAGCAATAGTCTATTCAAAAGACGGCAGGTTTATTGCAACAGGAAGCCGTGATATGACGGTTCGTCTTTTCAATGCGGAATCTGCTCAATGGATTACGGAATTTGGCGGTAAAACAACGGAAGAAGGACATCTTGGTTCTGTACTTTCCGTTGCAATTTCACCTGACAGCAAGATGATTCTTTCGGGAAGTATGGACACAACAGTTCGGCTTTGGGAAACAAAAACCGGTATCCAACTTTTGTGTACATGGCGGGCGATCAAACAACCGGTTTATTCTGTAACATTTTCTCCAAACGGACAGAAAATTCTGGCTGGCAGCGGTGATTTTTTGGCACGGATATGGGATATTAAAACCGGCGAAGAAGAACTTCGGATTCGCGGAGACGGAATGCAATCCGTTCTCAGTACCGCTTTTTCGCCGGACGGCAAAACAATTGCCACCGGAAGCCGCGATAAAATTGTACGAATTTGGAATTACTAAATTATCTATAACAATTTATCGGATAATCCTTGTCGAATTAATTTTAACGCGAAACATGCGAAAACTGAAGTTTGGGCATCTATCCACATGTGGGCGGGCAAATAACCTCCAGCGGCAAAATGGGTGGGCAACCTTTCGCTATTTGTTAAAAGGTCGTGTCGGCGTTAGCCGACTGTGAAGCAGATTAACAACGGCAAAATTATAACTCAATCGGCGCGACACTTTTAGCAAATAGCGAAGGGATCGTCCACCACAACCTTACTCCGTGCGGTATTTCGTTTGCATGGAGTTCTCCATATACGGACTTAGGAATCGTAAGTAAGAACATTCCGCGAAAGTTCCGTGACATGTCCCGAAGGTTCCGCGACATGTCCCGAAGGTTCCGCGACATGTCCCGAAGGTTCCGCGACATCCCGCGAAGATTCCGCGACATGCGGGGGAAGTTCCGCGACATCCCGCGAAGATTCCGCGACATGCGGGGGAAGTTCCCCTGCTAGTAGTGGAAGTTCCCCTGCTAGTAGTGGAACTTCCCCTGCTAGTAGTGGAACTTTCCCCGCTAGTAGTGGAACTTCCCCCGCTAGTAGTGAAACTTCCCCTGCTAGTAGTGAAACCTTCCCTGCTATACTCTGTTAGTGTTCTATTGGGTATTTTTCAAAGGATTGAAATCAAGTTTTCGCAACCTCATTTTCAACCTAATTTCTCTGACAAAACAACCTCAGTAGCCTATTGATTCGCCCCCAGACCAACCTCATTACCTCATTGATCATTTGTATCTATTCAGTCGTGTGATGAATATTCATTTTTCTGTCCCGTTAGGGACAATATGTTGGTAGAAAAACAATACCGATCAAAAACATTCGTCCCGTTAGGGACGAAATGTTGGTGAAATCATGAAACCATCATTAACCTTACCAACATTGCATCCCTACGGGACGCAGACAATTTGTTCCATCGTTTTCTACCAACATGTCGTCCCTAACGGGACGGAAAATTCATGATCACACAAAACAATCACTGAATAGTTACGATCATTTTTAATGAGGTAATGAGGTTCGTATCTTTTTGCCGTTCTTGCTACTGAGGTTGTTCTTGTTAGGAAAATTAGGTTGAAAATGAGGTTGCGAAAACTTGATTCCGATCTTTTTGGAAACCGGCGGCTATCCTTTCGCTGGGCAGTTGCGGCGGGTTGTTACGCATTGCCCCTAAAGGGGCAGAGGAAAAACTTGCAATCCTCCTGCAAAGAGGAACGGCTTGGTTGACCTGTTTTTTGAATAAGGTATATTAGGGCGGATTGATTAAGGCAGGATTTTATTTTGGAGTTTGGTTTGTTTTTTAACGTTGATAATTTATTGTAGTTCATCATTTTTTTATGTCTGAAACGCCGCTTTCTATATTGGTAATTGACGATGACGAAAACCATGCGGATGTTGTGGTTGCGAGTCTTGAAAAACTCGGAGCGGATTGTGTGAAGGCGTATTCGCAACACGATGCCTTAGAAAAAATACAATCCCGTTATTTTGATGTGATTATCACCGACCTCATGTTGGAACGTCAGGATAGCGGTATTGAAATTCTCAAAGCAGTAAAACTGGTTTCCGAAGAGACGGAAATTATTGTGGTTACCGGTCATAATTCCGTCAAAGTTGCGGTCGAGGCGATGCGTCAGGGGGCATTTAATTATTTGCAAAAGCCCCTCGACTTGCAGCAACTCCGAACAATTACGGAACGGGCGGGAGAAAGTTCCCGCCTCCGGCGTATTAACCGCGAACTCACCCAACGTCTTGACGAAAAATTCGGTTTTACCGGTGTTCTCGGCAATAGCCCCGAAATGCTCGCCGTCATCGAACGTCTTAAACGAGTGGCTCCGACCGACGCCTCTGTATTGATTCAAGGCGAAACTGGAACCGGTAAAGAACTCTTCGCCCAGTCAATTCATCAAAACAGTCCGCGAAAAAATAAACCGTTTGTCGCTCTTAATTGCGGGGCGTTGAGCGAACATATTCTGGAAAGCGAACTGTTCGGGCATGTCAAAGGGGCGTTCACCGATGCGTCTTCCGACCGACTGGGCAAATTTGAATACGCCAACGGCGGAACGATTTTTCTTGACGAGGTGGGCGATATGCCGATGCCGACGCAAATCAAACTGTTGCGTGTTCTTGAAAACAGCGAAGTAACACGGGTCGGCTCCAACAACACCATTAAAATCAATGTTCGGATTCTTTCGGCAACCAACAGGAATCTCGAAGAAGCCGTCGTTTCCGGTATGTTCCGGCAAGATTTATATCATCGGCTTAAAGTGGTTACCATTCGGATTCCGCCGCTTCGTGATCGTTCGGCGGATATTCCGGTTCTGCTGGATCATTTCCTGAAACAATTCGCCAAACGTTATGGGAAAACAATCAAAGGAATTACATCGGCGGCGCGGAAAATCCTGTTCAATTTCGATTGGCCCGGCAATGTCCGGCAACTCCGTAATGTTGCGGAAAGTATGATTGTGGTTGATTATGATAGTTTGATTGATCAAGATGATTTACCGGAAGAAATCGGCGGAATTTTGACCTTACCTCATTCAGCCGAAACACCGGTTGCGGATAAAACGTGGAATATTGATGCGTCGCGCGGACTTCGGGAATTGGTCGGCAAACCGCTGGCGGAAATCGAACGACTCTTCATTCTTGAGACCCTCCAATCTGTTGCCGGCAACCGCGAAGAAGCCGCTCAAATACTCGGTATCGGTGAACGAACTCTCTACCGAAAAATCAAAGAATACGGAATCTAATCAAAAGAAGTATCACCAATTGATAAGTAAGCAAACATAAGGTAGGCAACCTTTTGTAGGTGAGCAACCTTTTATAGGTGGGCAACCGTTCGCTGAACGGTTGCGTCGGCAATAGCCGACAGTGAACCAGATTAACGATAGCAAATTGTATTGCCTTCCGTTTTGGAATCAAATTGCCAGCCGCCAACAGGGGCAAGTCGGCTATCGCCGACGCAACCTTTCAGCGAAAGGTTGCCCACCTTGTAATTATCCACCTTCATGATTGTTTACCTCCTTTAAATTAAACAGAAACTTCACACCAATTCATGAACACAAGGAAAAGAGGTGAGCGCAAACCTGCTTGATTTTTCAGAGACGATGCGGCGAATTATGCAACATCCGACGGCAAGTTTTTCAAATTTTTCCGAAGGTTTGGAAGATGTTCATGTTCATTTGCCGGTTGCTTCGGTGGAACGGTTGCACGGTAATCCCGAAACCGTTTGCCGCGAACTCAATCTTTGTGATCAGGAAGAAATCTATCTCTTTTGTCCAACCGAAGAGGAAATCAAACGTCTCACTGAATTATTTGTGGGTCTGAAACCAGTTCAAGAATCAAGATTTCATTTTGTCAAAGGACGGCTTTCTTCAGGATTTAAACTGTTGCGGAAAACAGGGAACGGAAAACAACCGATTGAAAATACAAAAAAAGAATCGAAAAAGGAAAAGATTCCGCTTTCAAATTTTTCGTATTCGGTTTCCCGTTCTTCTTTCCTTTTGCTCTCCGTTTCGGAATTACTGGAGCGTCACGAAATTCGCCGTCCCAAACGCCGCCAACTCGGACAGGTAATTGATTCCTTTCTTGATCTTAAACCGGGTGATTTTGTTGTTCACGTGGCGCATGGAATTGCCCGCTATCGCGGTATTGAAACCTTGATGAAAGGACAACAGCAAGAAGAACATCTTCATCTGGAATTTGCGGATTCCCAAGCACTTTATGTACCGGTTTCAAAAATCGGTCTTGTCCAGAAATATGTTGCGGGTAACAAATATAAACCGAAACTGGCAAAGATTGGCGGTCAACTTTGGGCGCGTCACAAAAAAACGGTTCAGGAAGCGGTTTTTGATCTTGCGGAAGAGATGATCGAACTGCAAGCCCGCCGTAATGCCCAACCCGGAGTTGCGTTTCCGGTTGATTCCGATTGGCAACGGGAATTTGATGCGTTGTTTCCGTTTCGGGAAACAAACGATCAACTCTTAGCCATTGAAGCCGTTAAACATGATATGGAACTTCCGCGACCAATGGATCGTTTGCTTTGCGGTGATGTCGGGTTCGGCAAAACGGAAGTTGCGATTCGTGCGGCGTTCAAAGCGGTTGATGCGGGTTATCAGGTTGCTGTTTTGGTTCCGACAACCATTCTTGCCGAACAACACGCTAAAACTTTTTCCGAGCGAATGAGGGAATTTCCAATTACAGTTGCCGCGTTGTCGCGTTTCCAGTCGAAAACGGAACAAAAAAAAATTATCGAACATCTTGCCGACGGAACAGTTGATATTGTTATTGGAACTCACCGGATTGTTTCTTCCGATATTTCATTTCAAAATCTTGGGCTGGTGGTGATTGACGAGGAACAGCGTTTTGGTGTTCATCACAAGGAACGGTTAAAATTGTTTCGGGATTCGGTCGATGTGCTGACAATGACCGCAACACCAATTCCGCGAACATTGCATTTTTCGTTGTTGGGGATTCGGGAGATTTCAAATCTTGAAACACCGCCGGAAGACCGTTTGGCAGTGGAAACACGAGTGGTCCGGTTCGATGACGAGTTGATTCGTTCTGCGGTTCTGCGGGAATTAAACCGTAACGGTCAAATATTTTTCGTTCATAATCGTGTGTACGATATGGAAGAACTTGCCGGACGGATTCAACGTATTGTTCCTGAATGTCGTATCGGGGTTGGTCATGCTCAGATGCCGGACGAGGAACTGGAAGAGGTGATGAAGGCGTTTGTGGATCATCAATTCGATATGCTTTTGAGTACAACAATTATTGAAAGCGGTCTGGATATTCCGAACGCTAATACCATTTTTATTGACGAAGCGGATCACTACGGTCTGGCGGATTTACACCAACTTCGCGGGCGTGTGGGGCGTTACAAACATCAGGCGTACTGTTATCTTTTGCTGGGACGGAATCAGATGCTCCATTCGCAGGCAGCGAAACGGCTTCGTGCTATTGAGGAATACGCTCATCTCGGAAGCGGATTTCATTTGGCAATGCGTGATTTGGAAATTCGCGGCGCGGGCAATATTTTAGGAACACAACAAAGCGGTCATATTGCAGCGGTTGGTTACGAAATGTATTGCCAATTCCTTGAAACGGCAGTTCGGACGTTGAAGCAATTACCGCCGAAAACTGTTGTTGAGGTGGAACTGGATTTACCCGGTGTCGCGTTAATTCCAATGTCTTACGTGACGGATCAACGGATTAAGATTGATCTTTACCGGCGGCTGACGCGCGTAACAACATTGGAGGAATGTACTGATTTACGCAACGAAATGACAGACCGTTTTGGTCAGCCGCCGCTGGAAGTGCAACGATTATTGATTCATTCAAAAATTCGGGTTTTGGCACACCGTTACCGAATTCGGACGATTAAACTCGAATCCGGCATTGTAGGAGACAGCGGTTATGTTGTCTTTAATTACGTTTCGCAACCGTTAATGGAAAAACTTCGCGAAAAATTGAAACGTCAAAACCGAACCATTCGTTTTACGCAAGATCGTAACGCTTATATTCCGTTACCGCCGAATCTTTCACGTCATTCCGATCCTGATATTCTACTCCGGTTAGTTACTGAAATCCTGTATTGACAAACGGAAGGCAACACAATCTGTCCGCGTTAATCCGATTCACAGTTGGCGAAAATGCGTAGGCTATTAGGTATTGTAATATCGTTTCGGTTTTTAACCGACCCTTTGGGTCGAATATTTATAGTTGGAAACAAATATTCGACCCCATAAGGGGGCGCATATAAAAACCGTAACCGTTTGGCTATAAATATACGACTCAAAGGGTCGGATAAATACCGTAACCGTTTGGCTTGTTGGAGTCAATGATGAGTCAATCAGCGCGACCCTTCAGCGAATCTTTTGATGAATAGCCCACCTCTTTTTGCGTTTAAAACGAACTTTTCAATGCTTAGACACCGAATCATGAATTTTTCTGTCCCGTTAGGGACAACATGTTGGTAGAAAACGATGCAATAAATTAAATTGTCCGCATCCCGTAGGGATGCCATGTTGGTAAGGTCAATTATTGTTCCCTGATTTCACCAACATTTCGTCCCTAACGGGACGAGCGTTTTTGATCGGTATTGTTTTTCTACCAACATCTTGTCCCTAAGGGGACAGAAATGTGAAAATACCGAATGAACCTTAACGCAGTATATACATAATTTTACTGAATTTTATTTGATTTTTATCCTGTAAATCCTGTCTAAAAATATCTAACGAGTCCGAATTGTCCTGAGTGGGTGTTAGAATGTTCGCCGAGATTGAAATCATAGTCGGCGACTAATTTTGTGCGGTTACCAATTTTGAAATCACCGCCAAGTCCGGCGTTTAACGTGTGTCGTCCGAGATTGACACCGGTTAAAACTCTGTTGTTGTTACCGCCGGTTATT
>JAISBG010000561.1 GCA_031266315.1 Planctomycetaceae bacterium
ATCACCAAGGTGGGCGACCTTTCGCTGAAAGGTCGCGTCGGCGTACTCGCCCACGGTGAATTAGATTAATGATGGCAAATGGTATTGCTTTCCGTGTTGCAGTCAATGCAAACTCAACCGGCGCAACCGCCCAGCGGGCGGATTGCCCACCTCTTTTCGCGTTTAAAACGAACTTTTCAACGCTTGGATACCTAATACGGTCGCAATTAGAAAATTGGTATTTTTTAAAGATTCATTGGATTACTCCTATTACGGAAAAACAATCTGTTAAAAAATGACTCACGCAATATAATACGGTTTGCGCAAGCAGTATGACTAAAAATCCAACAAATCCCGCTTGACAAATCCGAAAGACAGATTATAGTATCTGCTTTGTGTCACATTTACTATTTTACCAGTAATCAATCAGGAAATTGTGTCCATGAGCGAACGACAAAAAGAAATCCGGCGTCGCCGGAAACGCCGTGCGAATTACACCGCTATGAAATCCAAACTCAGCAAAGCGGACGCCCCAACAAAAGAAAAATATATCAAAAAATTGCGAAAAATGACTCCCGGTGCGGACGATCTTGTTAAGTTATGGGAACTCAAATAATGCTTCGGTTATATTATACTCAAGCTGTTTTAAAATTCACGAAGCTGATTACGGAAGCGCAACAACGTGAAGCGGTTACTCAAGGGCGAAGCCTACCGCCCATACCGGCTACGGTATACTCGGTTTATATCACACTGCGAAGCGGTCGCTCGGTAGGTTTCGTTTGAGCCATTTCGCGAAGAAGTCGATGCCAATTGGTAATAGAGCCTGCGGTAATACGTCCTAACGGTTTTGTTGTTTCACTTCCCGTTAGATGCGGCAGGCTCGCCGGAATATGTTCAACCGCCATTAAGGTCAGCATTGCCGTACACAAGGAATCAAACGTTTCTGTCGGAATATCAAGATGTGTAATCGGAGTCATGGCTCTTCGCCGAAGTTGCGAAGAGATTTGGTTCATCATCATACCGTGCATACGGACGGAGCCGCTTACAAGAATTTCCGGTTCGGAATGATCGTTGGCGGTGTGTTCGGCAATCAATGTTTGTAGATGTTTGGTGATTGTTTCGGCAATAAAATGACTCGTTGTACAAAGAACATCTTGATATGAATGACCATCGTTAGTTGATTTGGCAACAACTTTTAAATAACGGTCAACCGGCAATCCGTAAGGATTCCAAACTTCTTCCGGCGGAACCAATCCCCGAAGTTCCGAAAGCAATGCCGGTATCTGACAACCTTGAACTGTTAAACGTCCTCCCAAATCAGTGGAGGTTTCTCCGCCGGTAAGTTCCCAAGTCAATGTATCCAAAAGTGAGCCGCAAGGAATAAGATCACGCTGAGTAATTCGTTGATGTGAAAAAGAATTTTCGGCTTTCGGTAAAAATGTCAGTTTTGCCGTCCGCCCCAAATCAAGCAGAACACGATCAGATGATTCCGATTTCAGAAAAATCCAAATCGGTAATGGAAAAAGCGGACCGCCTTTCCCGCCGGAAGCAATGTCTTGCAATGGGAAAGCGTCCACAATATTCAGACCTGTTTGTTCGGCTAAAAATGGAGCATCGCAAAGACTTTGGTAATACAATCCGCCGGAAGCAGTCCGGCAACGGATTCCCGAATCGTAAATTCCAACCGCTAAAAGATCATTTTTAGCAAGACGCGATTCTCCCAAAAGTTCGTCAATTGCTTCCTCTTCAACACTCGCCAACTCACGGAGAACATGAAAAAGAAGCGACGAAGGAATTTTAATATCCGCTGAAGTTGACCGATTTCCCCGAGCATTTTTCAGAATCGTTTCCTGAAGATTATTGTAACTATCGGTAATTTCGTGCGGAAGATCGAATGAGATTGTTTTACGGATTTCAATAGGAGCACCGCTTCCTTGCCCGTGAACACCTATGAGTGCCGATTCGATACGCCGACAATGAGAGGCAATACTGATTCCAGCAAACCAACGCGGAAAAGAAGAGGTATTCTTTTTAGGGTTATGAAACGGAATGAGCGACATTGAAAAACCTATTGAACATTGTTGATCAAAACTGGAAAAAACAACTTTGTAAAGATTATCGATTATCGAACTTCGTGTCTATGCAAATTTTTAAAAAATTTTCCTCCTATTGATAAAATAATCTGAAATCCGATTAATTTGCAAAACTTACGTATTTTAGGCAATTATTTTAGAGACGCAATCAGGTTTTATACTTTGAATGGTTTCAAATTGTCTAATAACGTGATGGTCAGTAGGAATGTATGGTCGGGCGTTCCTACTGACACAGTTATATCGTTTGCGTTACTCACGGTACTCGCACCGTCATGATAATATTATCTCAAAGAGGAAATACCGCAAAACGTTTACGGCATAGACACCGAAACACCGTCTTGCACATGCGAAAACCGTGCGGCAACTACCGGCAGCATCGTTACTGAAGCTCCACGCACGGAACCGTCGCCAAGTAAAACATTGACAACTCCCAGATGCGAAGAACCTAACTGTTGTTGCTCTTCACTCATTCCAGGATATTGATTTGTGCTGTCATTCGGTCTTCCCGGATCATTCTCTCCCCGCGCAAAAAGATTCGCATGTTGACTGACAATACGTCCGATATTAACAGAACAACCGCCTTGTGTCGCGTTTGAGTTGGGATAAGTCCACTGAATTCCACCGTCCCATGCATTTCCGAGCGCGTCATCACGATTTCGTGCCCAGCCCGGAATGAATTTTTCTACAAAACACCATTGATTACTCGTTCCGTCACACCAAGCGGACATATCACGATTCAATGTCCAATTCGTAATACTCCTGCTGGTGTTGTCGCCGTCGGTGTTGGAATCAACTCCAGGAAAAAATTCCAATTGCGGAATTTTAAATGGTCCGACAAATGTGGACTGCAATTTGGTTGCCGTACCGGACGTAATATTTGCGCTGTAATATCGTCCCCAATTGGCGTTCAAATCGTTTTTAGCAACACAGGCAACATAGTCACCGACGGGACCTTGTGCGCTGCCGCTCATTTTAATGAGGACGTCGCTATGCGACGAGGGACAACGGTAAGCGTTGGTACGGCAAACGCCTTCATCAAATCGTTTGAGAT
>JAISBG010000339.1 GCA_031266315.1 Planctomycetaceae bacterium
GGATGTGTTACGTTTATTGACGATGCTCTTGCTCCAGTATTGGATACATTGGAACAAACGGGATTGGACAAAGATACGATTGTCATTTTAATTGGTGATCATGGGGTTCATCTCGGAGATCATAATATGTGGGCAAAGTATTCTTTATTGGAAGGCACGCATCGGGCACCGTTTATTCTTCGAGTTCCCGGAGCAAAAGAAAACGGAAAAATTAGCCGAGAAATTGTTGAATTTGTCGATATTCTTCCAACGCTTGTTGATCTTTGCGGCTTACGCAAACCGGAAAAACTGGAAGGAGTAAGTTTGAAACCGCTTTTGGAAAATGTTCTAACTCCATGGAAAAAAGCCGCTTTTCTTGAAGATCAGGATTTAAACGCAGTTGTCCGTACGAAAAAATATTCGTATCTGGAGTTCTATGGTCCGAGTAAACACGTTCTGACGCAATTTGATACGGAATATAAAGAGGCACTGTTTGATTTGGAAAAAGACCCGAATGAAACGGTCAACCTCGCTGACGATCCGGCTTATACCGAAGTGAAAAAAGAATTAGCAGACTTACTCCATCAAGGTTGGAAGAAAGCATTACCGCCCGGATATGAAAATGCGAAATAATATGGCGTTGCAACAGATCCGCTTCAAAAAATTTATTGATAAGAAAAAGTAATTTCTTGTCGGTAAACCAGAAAATATTACAAATAATATATTCGTGAATTGTTGCAAAAAAACTAACCCAAAAGTTGATGTTTTTACTTTCCCAATACACCAATTTGAAAAATAAGAAAGGTTATAACTATTTATGAAGACTTTAATGAAAAGACTCCTATTACTGGTGAGCGTGTTTATTTCTGTCGGCGGAATTTTTGCCGCAGAAAAGAAACCGAATGTGTTGTTTATTATTATGGAAGGCACACATTGGAATGTGTTCGGAAGTTACGGAAATCCGATATGCAAAACGCCGAATATTGATAAACTTGCTCAAAGCGGAGTGGTCTTTGAACGAGCGTTTTGTCAGGGTTCTGCCTGTAACGCAACACGGACTTCGTTCATCAATGGACTACGACCGGCAACAACACGGGTCTGGCATAATGGTCAACGTATCCGTGATGTGTTGCCGGAAGGTATTCGCGGTATGCCGGAATTGTTCAAGGAAGCAGGTTATACCACCATCGACATCGGCAAATTTTATCACTCAACAAATTTTGCCCCAAAACAAACTGCCGTGTTTGATATTATAGAACATCAGAGCCGTCCCGAAGGTTGGCAAGGACGACCGCCAATTTTGAATTTCCCGCCAGCGCAACCGGATTGGAATAAAAAAGCAAAATCCCGAAAAAAGGGCGAACCGCAAACGGATCAGGCAAGGAGTCATTGGTATTCCGACAGTTATGGTGATTCCGGTCTCGAACCGGAACAAGAAAGTGATAGACGGGCAGCACGGATTGCTGTTGCGCTTTTGGAAGAATTTGCAAACAATAAAAAAGAAGATAAGAAACCGTTTTTTCTTGTGTTAGGACAAGGTAAACCGCATACACCGTATCTTTCTCCAACAAAATTTGCAACGTTCTATGATCCGGAGAAAATTCCTGCTCCGCCTGCTCAATTTGATACGTTAAAAGATTTTCCTTATGTTGTCAGGGCGACGGTTGGCGGTCCGGATATTTTCACACAAACTCCGTCCACTCTGCAAGAAGCCAAAGAGGCAATTGCCGCTTATTATGGTTGTGTAACTTTTGTGGACGAAAATCTTGGTCTTGTGTTCGATACTCTTGAAAAGACGGGACTTGATAAAGATACCTTTGTTGTATTGATTGGCGATCACGGTGTTCATCTCGGCGACCATAACATTTGGTCGAAATATACGTTACTTGAAGGAACACATCATGCTCCGTTGATTGTTCGGGTTCCCGGTGCGAAAGAGAACGGTAAACGAACAAAAGAACTTGTCGAGTTTGTTGATTTATTACCGACATTTATTGATTATTGCGGTTTAAAAGACCCCGGCAATCTTGAAGGAATCAGTTTTCGTCCATTACTTGAAAAAGATGTTACGACATCGTGGAAAACCGCGGTTTTCCTGACGGATCACGATTTCGGACATGCAGTCCGTACTTCAAAGTATCGTTATGTGGAATTTGGTGAAAACGCCCGATGGGTTGCCAATGGTTTGAAAGCGGCATTATACGATATTGAAAAAGACCCTGAAGAAGTGGTGAACTTAATTAACGATCCGGCTTATGATACTGTGAAGAATGAATTAGCTGACTTACTTCACAAAGGTTGGAAGGCAGCATTACCGCCGAACTATGGAAAGTGAGGTAAAAATAATGAAAAAAATCATTTTATTTTTTCTATTTTCTTTAATCTTGTGTTTGGGTTGTTCCCAAAACATCAAGATCAGTGGACATGTCAAATTTGATGATGGTGAACCGGTTAGTTTTGGTGAAGTTTGTTTTGAAACGGCACAAAATACTTTTTTGGGTCGGCTTGACCCCAACGGGTATTATACTGTCGGCAACACCAAAGACGGAAGGGGAATTCCTCCCGATGATTATACGGTATATTTGTCGGGAACCAGTTTAGTACAAACTGTACCGGGAAAAGGTAATTCGGATGTTGTCGTAATGGTCGAAAAACAGCGGGTTCATCCCAAACATACACACCCCAATTCCGACGCATTGAAGTTCACGGTTAAAAAAGATGGTAAAAAAACATTTGATTTTACCGTAGAGCGACCACCACAAAAAAAGTAATTATTCAATAGAATTTATGTTTTTTTACCTTTTTGATGAGATAATAAGGTTGGTTTTGTTATGAAAATTAGGTTATTGTAATAGTATAAAATAGACAGTTACAATCCAGCATATTTAACGGATTGTCCGTGAAATATACTGGTTCGTCCGTGATATTTCACAGTTTATTGTGAAATCAGTTAAAATAGGAAAGATTTTAATTGAAATTTGAATTGGCATGATTCTTGCTGTAGTTATGGGAGTTTGTTTCGTATTTGATTGTGTTACTTAAATAATACATTAATGATGAAACAATAAAATGTTTTTCAAAACAAAACCTATTGATTAAAAATTAAGGAGTCTGCCATGACAAAGAATTTACAAAACTTAAATGTTCAAAATCAAAACACATCCGACAATGGATATTTCAACACATTTTTCAACTTCTCTTTCAACTCCTCCGAACAAAATATTGCCGAAAATTTTAATGTTAAAATAGGCAATGTTAAAATAGGAGGGGCAGTATGGGTATAAAAGATGCGTTTACGTTTGTTGAGTTGTTGGTGGTTATTGCGATTATTGGTGTGTTGGTCGGATTACTTCTTCCAGCAAGTTCAGGCAGCAAGAGAAGCCCCTTTTTCAAAAAAAAGTCCAAAATAATCAAAATTTTTTTCTCAATATTGTTAAAATGGGTACTATGGGTAGTATGGAACGGAAAATTTTCCCAATCCGAAAAAGTTTTACCGTCCTTACTTTACTA
>JAISBG010000396.1 GCA_031266315.1 Planctomycetaceae bacterium
CAGATTCAATGCGTATTTCAAAATGGAACCGCTAAGAAGGGAACGCCAATTATTTATACGGAAATAGGTATTATTCACGGAAAAATTAGTAATTCGGTATTTGAATTGTTGGGGTTACTCGATTTCGTTCGAAAATGTGCATCCGTATTACATATTAAAAGGAACATGCGGACTTTTTTTCATGGTGCTTTAGCATGTTACGGAATTAAGCACGTTAAAGAATATTATTTTCTTTCGGGAAGTAATGTTAAATTGTACGGTTTTTTTACTATTTAGTAACAATTAATTTAAGAGGTTAAAAATGCAAACAATTTATGAACCAAAGGGTGCAGCTAGGGAGTACGCTCCTTTCGCCTTGAACCTTTATCGCGGGTGCGCTCACGGATGTACTTATTGCTACGCGCCGTTGTGTCTTCACATGACGCGCAACAATTTTGCCGATGTTTCGCCAAGAATCGGCATTATTGACGCATTAAAGACGTATTTGAAAAAGTCAATACCGAAAGAAACGGTATTGCTGTCCTTCACTTCCGACCCGTATCAGCCGATAGAACAAGAAGTGCGTTTAACGCGCGAGGCTTTGGAAGTGATGAATGGTCTTGTTCCGCATGTTGCTGTTTTAACGAAAAACATTATTGTGCGTGATGATTTTGATATTATTGCACATAATGGTTGGACGGTTGGGGCAACGCTCACTTGCTATTCGCCGGAATATTCGGAACAATATGAGCCGCACGCTCCCCTCCCTGCGGAACGTATCAGAATGTTGGAAGACGCTGAAAAACACGGCATAGATACTTTTATTTCCGTTGAACCGGTTTTATCCGAAGCGGAATTAGAATTAGTGCTTCAAAAAATAAAACACCTGAAAGTTAAAAACGGTATTCGTATTGGAAAATGGAATCACTGTTCCGAAGCGAATAAAATTAATTGGAAATCCGTATTAAATACGGCAATAAATTACGCAAATTCAGGAAAGCCGATTTACATCAAAGACGAATTGGCGAAATTCGGTAATGTGCCGAATAATTTACGTAATAAATTTTTTGGTTAAAGGGAGTATATCGTGTCACAAGAATTAGAACCTGTTGAAATTGCAGAAGACTTGATTCCCAGCGATATTGCCGTTGACGATGAAGTTACGGCAAATAAATTGCTGTTGCTTGAGGCATTGGCAAAGAATTACGGTATTATCAGAGTCGCTTGTCGATCTGTTGGTATCGGTACGGATCAATTTTATAAATACAAAAAAAGTGACCCCAATTTTTTACAAGCGGTGGACGAAATTCGTGCGCGAAATCTCGATTTTGTAGAAGATCAACTGGTTAGCAACATTATGAAAGGTGATGTTGCTTCAATCATTTTTTATTTAAAATGTCAAGGCAAAAATCGCGGTTGGTTGGAGCGGTCAATCATCGATAACAACCTACATATTAAAACGAAAATAGTCTTTGACCAAATTGACGAATCATCGTGAAATTAACAGAAGCGCAACAAAAAGCACGTGTCTTATTAGGAAGCGAAGCAAGGAATATCTTGCTTTACGGCGGTTCGCGTTCCGGTAAGACGTTTGTGATATGTCGGCGGCTGATTGCGAATGCGTTACGTTTACCGTGTCGGCAAGTGATTTTTCGTCGCAATTTTAATGCGGTAAAACGTTCTATCGGTCAAGACACGTTTCCGAAATTAATATCGATGTTGAAAATCAATGAATTTATTACATTAAATAAAACCGATTGGGTGTTTCATTTTCACGGTTGCGAAGGTGAAGGCTCGGAAATATGGTTGCTTGGTTTGGACGATAAAGAGCGGGTGGATAAAATACTTGGAATGGAATTTGCAACGATTTTTATGAATGAGTGTTCCGAAATTCCATGGGAAACCGTTGAAAAAGCTTATTCACGTCTTGCGGAAAAACATGAAACAAAATTAAAGAACCGCGCTTATTTCGATTGTAACCCTCCCTCCAAGTCTCATTGGACACATCGGGCATTTATTTCACAAATTAACCCTGCAACAAAAATCGCCTGGCCCAAACCGGAACTTTGGCAATGTATGCGGTTGAATCCAGATGATAATACAGAAAATTTGCCGGAGGGATACATTGATAATAGTTTGAAGTCTTTATCATCAAAAAATCAGTTACGTTTTTATAAAGGCGAATGGCAAGACGACACCGAAAACGCCTTGTGGAAACGTTCCTTGATTGACGCAACTCGTGTAACAAGTTTTCCCGATGATTTGAGACGGATTGTCATTGCCGTTGATCCGGCAGTGACTTATTCGGAAGGCAGTGATTACACGGGGATTGTTGTTGCCGGACGAAAAGAAAATCATTATTATGTCATGGACGACCGCACAATGAAAAGTTCACCGGAAGAATGGGCTAGGGTTGTTGATTTATTGTATCATCAATATTCGGCTGACCGTGTTGTTGTCGAAACAAACAATGGGGGCTCCCTCCTACGTTCCCTATTCAAATCAACAAACCGTATGTTGCCGATTACCGAAGTTTTTGCTAAACGTTCAAAAATTCTGCGTGCGGAACCAATCGCCGCAATGTATGAACGCGGTGAAGTTTCCCATGTTGGGGAGTTTACCGATTTGGAGGATCAGATGTGTTCTTATACCGGTCTTGATAGTGAAGGAAGTCCCGATAATCTCGATGCGTTGGTGTATGCGTTGACCGCATTGAGCGACCAAATCGGAAATGTTACACAAATATCCGGTCATTTCGGAGTTTTTTAATTTTTGCAAGGGAATACAAAAATGAACGATTATTATAATGAATACAACAATTATTGGAAATATGTCGATGATGTTTATGTCGGTGTTTCCAGAATTAAATCGGCGGAAAACGCCAAAACTTATTTGCCGTTACACCCTTCCGAAATGGAAGACGAATCGTTGTATCGAATGCGTTTGATGTTGACGCATTTCGATAACGCTTTTCGTCCGACGATTGACGCAATTGTCGGTATCATGCAGAAAAATCCGGCAAAGGTGCGTTTTGGTGTTTCGGATAATAATGAGAGTCCGAAAGAAGTTCAGGAATTAAATATTTATGGTAACGCTTATAAAGACGGTTTAACAGGATTAAAATCACGGTTAAATCATGCTCAAGTTTTGTATGGGCGTGCCGGTTTATTGCTTGATATTGATGATTGGACCGAAGGCAACCGCAAACCGCATTTCATTATTTACGAATATCCGGCAACACAAATTCTTGACGGAGAACCGGATCAATGGGTGTTGCTCGATGAATCGACAACAAAATTTGATTCAAAAAAT
>JAISBG010000564.1 GCA_031266315.1 Planctomycetaceae bacterium
TGAGCGGATAAAAATCACCGTAGAAAAACGGTTTCGCTCGTTGGGCTTCTTCAATCCGTGTTTGCCACCAATTCCATTCTTCTTCGGTTCTTTCGGCAATGGGACGTGTACCAAGATCATCAAGGTTTGCTGCCATGCCGGATGAAAGAGCTGAACGAAATTGATAAGTATCCGGTTGTTCCACAAATGGACTAATCGAATTTGCCGGAAGCCAATGAGCAATTCCAAACGTATGAGCCTGTGTCGCTTCGGTCAACAGATAAGGGAAACAATTATAATCGGTTCGCCAAAACGGCATACTTCGTTTCATGGTTTCCAACTCAATACGCCGTCCGCCGCTGGCACAATTATCAATGACAAGATTCGGATGACGCCGGAGTAATTCGTCCCAATAAGCGTAAACACCTTCAACAAAACGCATTTCCCTTATTCCGGCGCGATCCGGTGTTTCCTGATGTGTCCAGTAATGAAACGGATCAAAATTGAAATCCTCACGGTAACAATCAATTCCGTTTTCCGTAATCAAACCGGAAATTGTTTCCGTAATATATTTTTTCGCTTCGGAATTACCGAGATTAAGTAACAAATTTTCGTTGCCAATATCAACAAACCATTCGGGGTGAGCGGTTGCGGCATCGGTTCCGCGAGTTGTTCGGATTGGTTCGAACCAAAGGAGGAACTTCATGTTCGCCTTTTGAATTGCTTCACTGACAGGTTTAAGTGTGTCGGGATGGCGGTATTTGTTCACAATCCAATCGCCAACCGTTCCCCAATCGCCCTGAAAAACATTCGGACAATCCGTTTCACTTTTTCCGTACCAACCGGCATCAATCCAATAATAATTGTACGGTAATTTCTTTTCAACAATAGTTTTGATAAAATCCAAATGCCGCTGATTCGACCAACCACCCCATGTTCCGCAACAAATCGGCATTTGAAGCGGTTTACCGTCTTTTTGCGGATGAAAATGTGACAATATCAATTGACGGAACAAATTTTGACCGTGCATTGATTCGCCCGACCAATAAACAACCAACATTAACGGAGATCGAATTGATTCGCCGGGAAGTAATTTCGTGTTCAGATGTTGCATTCCGGCGGAAAGCGGACAATTTCCGTTACCGTCGTGACCGATTTCCGCAAACCATAAACCATTCCAACCGATACCAATTATCAAACCGTCAGTACCCGTTTGAAGATTGAAAAACGGCAACCATGTTGCTGAAGGACGAGTATCAGAATCAAACAACGAATAATTCGAAGCTCGCCGGAAATCCGAATTGGTTTGATAATCCATGCGAACCGTTCGGGAATGTGTCCACATTGATTTTCGCATTTCTTCGCCGACATAAACGAAATCATCGGTTCGACCGTCGGAACCTTGTGAACGGTACAAAATCGGCATAGAACCATCTGTACGTTTCCAATACGTGTCGAGAGCCTTGAAATCGTGAATCGGAGCCGTGTCAATTGTTCCTTCATTTTTCAAAAAAACCGTCCAACTCATCGCAGGAAAATGTCGGTATTCCGTCAATTGCATTTCGCACGATAATTTTGTTTGTTCGTCGTTCCACCGGAGCGTATGGATTTTTGTATCATTTGTCCAGTTACCGGATTCGATTTTAGCGTTATCCGGCTTGACCCATTCCGTACTGGGGCGGTCTCCGCAAACGAAACTGAACGGAATTGCCGGCGAATAACGGGTAACATCCGCTTCGTCTCCATTTCGGATCAAAAATCCAAGCCAACGATTCATCAATGCGGTCTCTTCCGGTTTTACCGCCGAAGAATATGGTTCAATAACATATTCCGCCGCACAAAATTGTGTTACGTTCAAAAAACATAAAACAACCAACCCGATAAAAATTTTACATTTGTTCATAAAAAGAACCTTTCCTTTTCTAAATTTTACAAAATTTCAACCATTTTTGTAAATTTGTAAATGATTAAAATTTTACAATAAGTAGTGAAAATTTGCAACAACACAATATTTTGTTGCAAATTATATTTTCCATAACAATTTACCAAATTGATCTGAAACACCGAATAGCCCGATAGGGCTTTATTTTCGTAACCACAGGTCTTTGACTTGCGGTTACATACCCCTGAAACCTCTGCCTGAAAGGCAGAATTTTAAACCGTTGCCGTGTTAAGTTCTGCCTTTCAGACAGTCGGCTGTTTGTCGTTACACCGCAGGTCAAAGACCTGCGGTTATGAAAATGAAGCCCTATCGGGCTGCTCCATTTTTTTGTACCAATTAACTAAACAATTATGTCAACTTTTAACAAAAATCACACTGAATAGGTTATAAAAATACCAATTCGATGACTAACGCAATACAACTTCGTATTTTTTGTTAAAAGAATGTTGTCATGGGAACGGTGATTATTTCTTTTCTTTATCAGAAACAATATCAAAATTCCGTTCATTCTTTCCTTTCTCAATATTTGTTGTGAGTTGAGATTTTCCCATTACTCCGGTATATTGTTGCGGAATGATCTGAGCCATTTCCTCTGTTTCAATACCGGTCATGGGAGCCTTGATTTTCTTTCCGGTTGGTGCGGATGCCATAATTCCGACAGTGTAGGAACCGACAACCGGTCCGTCTTTTTGAGGAATAGAATAGGTTCCCTCTTTAATTTGACCGCCAACATCAGGACATAGTGTTCCTGGTTCCGGTTTAAACATAATGAAACCATTTTCAACGGGTTTACCGTCAAAAGTTACTTTGCCGTTGACCGATGTTCGGTTCAAGCCGTCACCGTTACAACCCATTAACGATAAACAAAACAAAACGGTAACAGAAAATAGTAGTATTTTCATTGATATGTCCTCCTTTAAGAAAGTGTAAGTGTGTTACAATCCGGTTTGACCATCACAGATCAGAATAGTTCTGCCGTATGTGGTTGCATCAATAGTATTAGCAATAAAAAAGACGGAACCATCACCTTTCAAGGCTTGTACTCCAGCCGGGTGTCGGCTTCGTGCAGAGGCGTTGGGAGTCCATCCGTCATCACCAACTTGTTGACATGGCAAATTCAATTCCGGTAAATTATCATCCAGTCCACAATAACCGGCATAAGACGGTTGTAAGTCAGGATTTTTGGAATTGGGAGTATTGGCACCGAAAATCATTTCCTGCCCCGCACGAAGTGACCATGGTTTTCCATAAGCCCGTTCTTCATTTTGACCGGTAAGAAATTCACTGTAAAGCAGAGTGTTACTCAGTCCGTCGGTAAAACTAGCCATGCGTCGCCATTGGCGAACTCCGAATGGTCCTTGTTCCACTCCGGGCGGAAAAGGGCTTCCAACAAAACTTTCAACAAGTTCCCAATACATGTGAACTTCGTTACTGGAATTGGCAAACGGCAGATAATTAACTTTATAGAGACGAACTTGATTTGCCGGATTGGTTTCAGAAGAATTTGCCAAAAATGTTTTTCCGCCTTGTCCGTCACTTGGACAAAGATAATAACCAACAAATTGATTATCCAACATTTTCCACAAAACCGGCGGATTTTCGTAACTTGTAATATCTCCCCATGGCGGACGGACATAAAATTGAGTCCCTTTGGCAAGAATTGTTTGCATCGAGTCATACATCGCGGCTTGTTCAACAAACGGCAAAATTGCTTTTCCTGCTGTGTACCAAT
>JAISBG010000409.1 GCA_031266315.1 Planctomycetaceae bacterium
ACAGCAACTGCAACATCAACAACAATGGGCAATACAAAATGCGTCTCAACAAAATGGGGCATCAACACGTTGGTATGATCCATTGGGTTTGTTTGATTTACCGGTACCGCCGATAGTTCAAAATTCGGTCAATACTCCGATTGCCCGGCAATCTTCCAAACCGGAAAATTTATCTGTAACTGCTCAATCCAATCCCAATCCAATTACTCAGGTCGCCTATCAATCGCCGCAACCGCTTAAACTTCAAAACCATTCGAATACAACTCGTCCTACGGCAAGTCCAGAATTATATCAACCTTGGAATTGGGATGCTTATCGGGTTAAACGTTCTGTTTCAAATCCTTATCGTCTTGTTGCCGACACACAGGAATCTGTTCCTAATCGAAACGTTCCTCCGGCAGTGAATTATGACCGGTTGATGATGTTATCACGACAAACCCAAACACCCAATTCAACAACAATCAATCTGACAGCAACACCGGAAAAAACCACGTTACTCAATTTAGGACGTGATTTAGCGAAGGAATTTTTGCCTTCAAATGACCGGAAATGGTCTCAAAATCACGCTGTACTTCAAACAGCGGAATGGAATGGGAATTGGGTTACAGTTCGCAATATTCGGTATTCGAAATACGAAACAGCAGAGCGTTACACGACCAGCTATTACGATGCAACTTTTGATCTCAATGATATTCGCACGATTGATTTGGTGGTTGTTCCGTTTCGTGGAATACCGCGATTGGCTCATGTTGAGTCGAGTTTTGGTTTTGCGGATGGGCGGCATCTTGGTATGTCGATTGAAGCCCGTTATGAAGAAGGAGAACAATATGATCCTTTAGGAGCCGGTTTAAGGCAGTTCGAACTAATCTATGTTTTCGCAGACGAACGTGACATGATTCGAATTGGGACGGATGTTAATAAAAACGATGTTCACATTTACCGGCTGAAATTTGAGCCAAACGAAGTTCGGGCAATGTTTGTTGATGCACTTCAACGAGCCAACAAATTGGCGGAAAAACCGGAATTTTACCATCCGTTGACGAATAGTTGTGTTACAAACCTGATTGGACATATCAACAAAGGCAGACCCAAAGCCATTCCCAAAGAATATCGAACATTTTTACCGGGTTTGATGGATCATTACGTTTATGATTTGAAACTTATTGATACAACCGCAAAGACATTTCAGGAAACGAAGGAAAACGCCAAAGTCAATTGGCTTGTCGAAAAATTCGGTGATCTCGAATATTTCTCCGCAGGAATCCGGCAAAATATGTATTGAGGTATTGTGCGCAAATAAGTATTTTTTTAACACGAAAACGCGCTAAAAAATAGGTGATATTTCAACGGAATTTTGTTGAACAATCATCAGGGTGAACAATCATCAGGTGGGCAACCGTTCGCTGAACGGTTGCGTCGGCGTTAGCCGACAATGAACCAGATTAACTACGGCAAAATTATGACTCAACCGGCGCGACCTTTCAGCGAAAGGATCGCCTACCTCTTTCCACGATTTTTCGCGAATTTTCGTGTTTAAAACGAACTTTTCAATTCTTGAATTCCTAATACGGTAAAATCAGAAATTTTTAACGGTTAGTGTATTCAATAACAGATTCATACGTTATACTACGTACTATTTAATTACTCAAACGGTCAATGAATTGGTCAATAAATTGGTTAATAATTATAACTTCAAATTAAAAATTTATACTTGTAACCGCCCATATTCTCTTCAGCGGAATCGGAATGTTCGGATTTATTGATACGTTGGATAAATTATTATGTTGTTTGACTATGTTTTAGTGATCGGAATTTCATCATGCAAAGCAGAATATTATCGGAATTGGCGGAAATGGTTCATGGAGTTCTTGTTGGGGACGGCAGTATTGTTATCGAAGGTGTTGCTCCAATTCAAAACGCCGTTCCGTCCGAATTGACATTTCTTGAACGTGCAGACCGTATTTCCTTGCTTTATCGGAAATGTAAAGCAAGCGCGGTTCTTGTTCCAACCGGCGTTACTCCAACAGGGTTTTCGTCAATTCAAGTTCCCGATGTTTTGAGTGCGTTTGAACAAATCGCTGTTTTCTTTTCACCGCCGCGTGAAGAATCTATTCATGGAATTAGTGATCGGTCTTGTGTTCACCACAATGTCCGACTCGGTAACAATGTCGCAATCGGTCCTTTTGCCGTAATCGAAGACGATGTCGAACTCGGTAACAATGTTGTTGTCCACGCCGGTGTTCAAATTCGGGCAGGCTCCCAAATCGGCGAAAAAACAGTCATCTTTCCAAACGCTGTTCTTTATCGGAATACTGTTGTCGGAAACCGTTGTATTATTCATTCCGGAGCGGTAATTGGTGCGTTTGGATTCGGGTACGATTCCTCACAAGGTTTTCACAAATTATCGCCCCAATTAGGCAATGTCGTGATCGGAAACGATGTGGAAATCGGCTCTTGCAGCACAATCGACCGCGCAACGTATGGTTCAACAATTATCGGTGACGGAACAAAAATCGATAATCTTGTCATGATTGGACATAATTGTAAATTGGGCAAACATAATCTCATTTGTGCCCATACCGGAATTGCGGGAAGTACGACAACCGGTGATTATGTGGTGATGGCTGGAAGAGTTGGTGTCAAAGATCATGTGCATATCGGTGATCGGGCAGTGCTCGGAGCAATGGCAGGTATCCTGTCTGATGTGGAACCCGATGTTCGTCTTGTCGGTATTCCGGCAACTCCCGAAAAAGAACAAATGAAAATTCAAATCGCCCTGCAACGCCTCCCGGAATTACGAAAAGAGTTCAAAAATCTTGTCCAAGAAGTCGAAAAACTCAAAGCAACAATCAATAACAAGTAACTTCTAAAAACCTTTAGCAAAGATTATTTTTGACAAGATATATATGATTTACTGGATTTTATTTTATTTGATTTTATCCTGTAAATTTTGTAAATCCTGTCAAAAAAACTGATTTTTAGAAGTTGCTTTAAATAAATTCAGATATTATGGTTCGAGTTTTTTGTGTTGCCAATCAGAAGGGCGGAGTTGGAAAAACAACAACAGCCATTTCGCTTGCCGATGGATTCGCCAAGTCCGCCGCCAAAACTCTTTTGATTGATCTTGACCCACAATGTAATGCAACCGGTGGACTCGGTTTCGAATCGTATTATCTAAAATCTCATCCGTTGGTCACCGGAACAGCGTTTGCAGAATCCGTCGTCCAAACCCAAACTCCCCATCTTACCTTACTTCCCGGTTGCCGGAATTTCGGTGATGTCGAAGCGTTGACCCGAACCAATGCTGAAGAAAGCCAGAGAATACAAAATCAATTGAATCAGGAACTTCGTGATTACGATTATGTGTTGATTGATTGTCCGCCGTCCTTAGGACATTTAACCCAACTTGCCCTAACTGCCTCAACTGAAGTTCTAATCCCAATTCAATGTGAGTTTTTCGCAATGGAAGGACTTGTCCAGATGATTGAAGTAATTAAAAAAATCATGACGCAACAACCGGAAAAACTCGAATTTGGCGGTATTGTTCTGACAATGTACGATGCGTCATTGGAACTGACCCACGAAGTGGAACATGAAGTTCGGGAATTTTTCGGTGAAATCGTATTTAAAACGGTTATTCCGCGAGATATTGCGGTCAGCGAAGCACCAAGTCATGGTTTGTCGGTTATCGATTACGCCCCAAGATCACACGGCGCAAGAGCCTACATCGAACTCTGCATGGAAATTCTAAATCATCATGCCCATCAATAAAAATCTCGCAATTTTTCTGATTCTATCGGATTAGGTGTTTTACAAGGGAATCGTAAAATAATTGGTAATATTTCATCGGAATTCTCGTTAAAGATAAGCAATTATAAAGTGGGCGACCTTTTGCTAAAAGGTCGCGTCGGCGTACTCGCCGACAGTGAATTAGATTAACAATGGCAAATAGTGTTGCCTTCCGTTTTGGAGTCAATGCCGAGTCAACCGGCGCGACCGCCCAGCGGGCGGATCGCCCACCTGATAATTGCCTACCTTAAATGAAATTCCGTTGTGAAACACCTAATACGGTAGAATCAGCAATTTTTCAGTGAAAATTTACAGAAGGGTATTTCTAAAAAATCATTTTTTGAGAGGTCATTGTCAATTTCATCTTTCTTGTTTGGCGAACAATTGACTCGTCAGGGTTTATCCGAACCACTTTTCAAGCGATT
>JAISBG010000460.1 GCA_031266315.1 Planctomycetaceae bacterium
CCGGATTAGGTGTCCAAGCATTGAAAAGTTCGTTTTAAACGCGAAACACACGAAAAAAGATGAAAAGAGGTGGGCAACCTTTCGCTGAAAGGTTGCGTCGGCGTACTCGCCGACAGGGAATTAGATTCACAACGGCAAATGGGGTTGCCGACCATTTTGGAATCAAATTGCCCGCCGTTAACAGAGGCAAAGTCGGCTTTGCCGACGCAACCTTTCAGCGAAAGGTTGCCCACCTTATGATTGCTGACCTTTAACGAAAATTCCGCTGAAATATTACCAATTATTTGACGATTCCGGTAGAAAACACCTAATCCGATAGAATCAGAAAATTATCTCTGTGTCCTCTGTAAACTCTGTGGTAAAAAAAGTATTTTTAGAGTTGCCCTAGTTATTAGATGACAAAAAAACGGCGGAATAATTTAATAATTTTTGAATTTTTTGTCCATTTTTAATAAACATTTCTTTCAATTCGTACTTATTATTTTTAATCGAGATTGTTGCTAAACTCAATGAATTAAAAGAGATAAAACAAAATTCTTTGTCTTTTGAATCTTTTAACAACTTCCAAAAGGTTTTGAGAGACTCATCGTTTACGTATGATTTCAAACCTTCTTCTTTCGCATACCTTGACGTATTTTCTGCGCTGGTGTATATTATTGAGTCTGTTGCCCAATAAGGAGATCAAATTCTCCGGTGAGTAGGTTACGCGCCAAAATGCCGCATTTTTATAGTTTATTGTTCCTGTTTTATTCAAATACAAAATACGCTAAGCCCTTAACGAACCGGATTTTGGGACTAAAATTAAATCATGAATCCCAGTGAAGTATTACGAATTGTTGATGCCATTCATCGCGATAAACGAATCGACAAAGAAATTGTGTTTGTCGGTATTGAGGCTGCTATTGCAACAGCGGCACGGAAACAATATGGCGACGACACAATGATAAAAATTCATGTTGACCGCGAAACCGGAGAAATTTCGGGAACGCAAAACGGTGAACCTCTTTCGCCGGAAGAAATGAGCGAACGGATCGGAGCCCAAAGCGCAAAACAGGTAATGATCCAAAAAATTCGTGAAGCAGAACGTGATGCAATTTTTGAAGAAAACCGAGCCCAAATTGATCAAATGGTCGTCGGAATTGTTCAACGAATTGAAAGCGGAAAAGGAAAGAAAGATGACGGTTTTCGGGAAGGCGGGGCAATTACGGTTTCCCTTCACGGAGTCGAAGCGGTATTGCCGCGAGGTGAAAGAATTCCCGGTGAGGTTTTTCATCCGGGCGATCGGGTTCGCGGAATTGTTATTGAAGTTAAAAAAACCGGCAATCGCGTCAAGGTAATTTTGAGTCGTATTCGCCCAATTTTTGTCCAAAAATTATTCGAGCAGGAAATTCCTGAGATTCAGGAAGCCGTGATCGAAATCAAATCGATTGCCCGTGAACCCGGTTATCGTACAAAGATGGCGGTTTACAGCAGTGATCAGCGGATTGATTGTGTTGGTGCCTGTATTGGAATGCGGGGCAGCCGAATCAAAAATATCACGGAAGAACTCAACGATGAACGAATTGATGTTGTTCCTTGGAGTTCCGATATGCAGGTTTTTATTCCAAACGCCCTTCGACCTGCTGAAATTGAAGAGGTGATCCTTTGCTCCATGCTTGGCAGAGCGGTTGTGTTGGTACGGCAAGATCAAAGATCGTTGGCAATTGGTCGGAAAGGGCAAAATGTTCGGCTTGCGAGTAAACTTTGTGGTTGGGATGTCGAAATTATGACTCGCGAAGAACTTGAAGCCGATATTGAAAAAGCTATCGAAGGTTATTCCTTGATTCAAGGTATTGATCCGGAACTCGCTGACCGGCTTGTCGGCGAAGGTTTTTTGACCTTTGATGATCTTTCAATCATCGAACCCAATGATTTGGCTCAAATGGGAAATATTTCGATGGAAGAAGCGGAAGCCATTATCGAACAAGCAGAACAATTCGCTGAACAAGAAGAAAAAATTAAAGCAAATCAATCGAATCGCGAACAAATTAAAACTGAGAACGAAGAAATCGTTTCCGAAATGGAAACCGATGAATAACAACCGGATAGTTTGTTCTGAATAGATGTTTGAATTTTTTTTGAGGGATTCCTCAATATTCACCCTTTGTAGTTCAAGGATGTTCCTTTATGTAATAAAATACTAACCCTAAAAGGATGCCGAAATAAGTTATCGGAATTGCTTCAATGCGGAGCGTTCTGGTGACGGGAATATTTTCGGTAACCTGATTCACTTGTTTTCGGCCTTACAGGGCCTTTGGAGAGAGTCGAGACTTGTCCATTCGAATTTACGCACTGGCGCAGCAACTCAAGGTCGAAACCAAGAAACTCATTGATGTCCTAAAGCAATTGGGCATCGAAGGGAAAGGTTCTTCTTTGGCTAGTCTGACTGAAGAAGAAGTTGAAAAAGTAAAAGCTGCTGTTCAAAAAACACAGGTAAAATCTTCAAAATCAGGCAACGGCTTTCCTGATACGGTTTTCAAACGTCCTCCGGCGTTACCAACGGATAAGAAAATCCGTGTTCTTGAACCGCATCAAAAAAAGGAAAATCTGCCTCCGCCGCAAACTACGGATCACAAAGAAACTAAAGAAGTTAAGGAAAAGGAAAGTCCTGTAGTCTCGGCTCTGCCGGTTACCGTTTCGCCTCAGCCGGTAAGTAAACCGGTGAAAAAAGAGAAAGAGTCGGAAGTTGTTCTATCTCAGGAACCGTCGGTGAAAAAGTTACCGGAAAAGGAATCATCGACGAATATTTTGACGAATATATCGGCAAATACACCGAAAAAGGAGCCGCAAGCAAAAGAATTGCCGAAAAAGGAATCGACAACAAAAGGGGCATCGACAAAAGAGTTGCCAACGAAAGGGACACCACTGGTTAAAGGATCATTGCCGTCCTTCCCAACTCTTCCTCCGCCGCTTGGTCGTATTGAATTACCTTCATCGGAACCGAAAGGCGGAACGCCCAAAAATCTGGAATCGAAGGGCGGAACGCCCAAAAATCTGGAACCGAAAGGTGGAACGTCTAAAAATCAGGAATCGAAAGGCGGAACGCCCAAAAATCTGGAACCGAAAGGCGGAGCACCCAAAAATTTGGAACCGAAAGGCGGAACGCCCAAAAATCTGGAACCGAAAGGCGGAACGCCCAAAAATCTGGAACCGAAAGGCGGAACACCTAAAAAATCGTCTCCTTTGAATGCGTTTTTGAAAAAGCCGGAATCGCCTCCGCCTGCGCCGCCGATTACAACGGGACTTTCTGAACCGGGTCATGCTGTTGCGACACGGCGTGATGATTATCGGGGACCGATGCGAGTTATTACCGATAAGATTCCCAATCTTGATGCTCTGCGAAAAAAGCCGGAAGGAAATAAACCGTCCCATTCGTCGCCGAAACCAACCGGTCCTTCAATCCGAATTGCGCCTGTTCCGAAAGCACCAACTCCGAAAACACCGAAAATAAAAGAACCCACTCCGCAAAAACCGGACATGGTTTTGCCGAAAGATGTTATTCGTAGTGTTATTACCGACGGAACTTCAAAAGAACTTGAAAACCATATTCGGAAACACGAAGAACGTCAACGTATCAAGGACGAAGAACGTAAAAAGAAGGATTTTAAAGAAAAAGATAAGAGGAAAAGCAAAAAGAAAATTTCTTCTGTTCCGCCCGCAAAATCCGAAAAGGATGAACAACAAGGAAAAGAAGTAAAAAGCGGACGCAATCAGCATCAACGTGATGAAGTTGCGACTCCTCTCACTGAAGAGACCAAGAAAAAACGGCGAAGCGGCGCAACACGGCGCAATAATCGAAATGATTTTGAGGAAGAAGTTGCCGTTATTCCGCGTCAACTCAAACGTCTGCGTAATCGCGGACGGGCAGTGAGTACAGCGGCACCGCGAAAAACGGATATTGTTATTCAACTTCCTTGTTCAGTCAAACAATTTGCCGAACAAACAGGGCTTTCTGTTCCCGTTGTTATAAAAAAACTTCTTGAAATGGGAACTCCTATGGTAATTAACTCGCAATTGGATCGGGAATCTTCGGAACTTTTGGCAGAGGCGTTTGAAATACGATTGTCTGTAAGGGATCAGGTTTCATTGGAAGATCAATTGGTTGTGTCGTTATTTGAAGAAGATGACCCGCCGGAATCTCTTAAACCGCGTCCTCCGGTAGTTACCGTACTTGGTCATGTCGATCACGGTAAAACGACATTGCTTGATCATATTCTTCACTTGGATGTTGTGTCCGGTGAAAAGGGCGGTATTACGCAACATATTCGGGCGTATCGGGTTAAGATGGAAAACGGAGAAGATATTACATTTGTTGATACGCCGGGTCATGAGGCATTTACGGAAATGCGGGCGCGTGGTGCGAATTGCACGGATATAGTTGTTTTGGTGGTGGCGGCGGACGACGGAGTAATGCCGCAAACCGAAGAAGCCATTTCTCACGCCAAAGCAGCGGGAGTTCCGATTATTGTTGCGTTGAACAAAATGGATTTATCCGGCGTCAACCCTGACCGTGTTATTCAGGAACTTGCCGCTCACGAATTGATGCCGAGCGAATGGGGCGGCGAAGTTGAAGTGATTCGGTGCAGCGGTTTGACGGGTTTAGGAGTTGATAAGTTACTTGAGACAATTCAGGTTGTTGCGGAACTTCACGAACTGAAAGCCAATCCGAATCGTTCGGCACTTGGCGTGGCGTTGGAAGCGGAACTCCAATCCGGTCAGGGAGTTATGTGTAAGATGCTTGTCCAGAACGGAACTTTACGAACCGGTGATGTTGTTCTTTGCGGTACGGCTTATGGTCGTGTCAAAGTGATGTACGATACTTTGGACGCGAAAAAAATAATCAATAAAGCAACACCGGGTACGCCTGTCAATTTGATTGGTCTCAACACGGTTCCCGGTGCCGGAAGTAAATTCTGTGTTCTGGACGATATTTCCGATGCCCGAACAATTGCCGAGCAACGGCTTGATGAAGAGCGGAAAAACATATTGGCAGATGTTCAGTCTCATGTTACGTTGGAGACTTTGTTCCAACGAATCAATTCCGCGCAAACAACTCAGACGCTTAATGTTATTATTCGTGCTGATGTTCGTGGTTCTATTGAAGCGATTCGCAAGGAACTTGGCAAACTGGATCACCCCGAAGTCAAGATTAAAATATTGCAGGCGACGGTTGGCGGAATTTCCGAAGCGGATGTTCAACTTGCTGATGCGTCGGATGCGATTATTGTTGGTTTCAATGTTGTTCCTGACGAAAACGCCCGTATTATGGCAGACCGGAAGAAAATTCAGATACGCCGCTATGATATTATTTATAACTTGACGGACGACATCAAAAAGGCGTTGGAAGGAATGCTCAAACCGATTGAGCAGATCAAGGAATTGGGTCGGGCGTTGGTTCAACGGGTGTTTATGATTAGCCGGTTGGGGGCGATTGCCGGATGTCGGGTGATTTCGGGAACGGTCGAACGGGATTGTCGGGTTCGGATTATTCGGGAAAGCCGGATTGTCGGCGAATATCCGCTTGATTCGCTTAAACGTGAAAAAGATGATGTCAAAGAAGTTCGCGAAGGTTACGAATGTGGTATGAAACTTAAAGGTTTCAATGACTTAAAAGAAGGCGATGTTCTCGAAACATACAAAATTGAAGAAATCGCAAGAACTTTCTAAGGTTGGGCGATCTATTTGCTGAAGGGTTATGCCGGTTGAGTCCTCATTGATTCCAAAACGGTTTGCCCTTCAATCTTTTAAAATATTCTGCTGGGAATTTCTAATAATTCATTTTTACCACAGAGAACACAGAGATAATTATTTTGATCAAAAAGATTTTCTCTGTGTCCTCTGTGAACTCTGTGGTAAAAAAAAGCAATCGCTGAAAATTAAATCTAAATCGTTGACAACGGGAGAAAAATCTCTCCAATTAGGTCTTCAATCTCCGGCGTTTTGAGTTCAATCGCCAGCGATTAGAGTTCAATCGCTAGCGTTTCGGGTTCAATCGCCAGCGATTTGAGTTCAATCGCTAGCGATTTGGGTTCAATCGCTAGCGTTTCGGGTTCAATTTCCGGCGATTTTAGTTGATTTGCCCTCCAAGAAGAGCAATTTTTCTGATTCTACCGGATTAGGTGTTTCCCATCGGAATCGTCAAATTGGTAATCATAAGGTAGGTAGG
>JAISBG010000777.1 GCA_031266315.1 Planctomycetaceae bacterium
GAAAATTAACGATTCCGTAAGATTAAAGACGAAGTTGATGCGTAACAGGAGTTACTAATTGCAGAACTGTAATTACCAATTGCAGAACTGCAATTATCAATTGCAGAACTGCAATTATCAATTGCAGAACAGCAATTACCAATTGCAGAACTGCAATTACCAATTGCAGAACTGCAATTACCAGTTGCAGAACTGCAATTACCGGTTGAAGGACTTCAATTACTAACTCATGTTACGCACCGTCGGCGAAAAGTCGGTCAAACATACATTAACATCAGAATTTTGATGTCCGTTAGGGTCGCAAGTTTTTCCTCCGCCCCTTTAGGGGCAACATGCCCTTGCAGGGCGGAGGAAAACACGCAATCCTACCGAGTTGGTGTATCTTTGACTGACTTTTTACCTACGGTGCGTAACATGAGTTATTTAATTTTTATCCTGCAAATTTTGTAAATCCTGTCAAAAAATAGGTTTTTAGAAGTTATGCTAAAGCCGTTTTAAAATTCGCGAAGCTGAACACGGTAGCGCAACAACGTGAAGCGGTTACTCGGGGGCGAAGCCTATTGCCTTACCGGCTACGGTATACTTAAATTATTTTTTACTTGAAGAGTTCGGCGAGTCGGGATTGGAGTTCCTGACCGCGGATTTGGGTGTTGATAATTTTGCCGTCTTTATCAACGAGCAACATCGTCGGAACTCCTTGAATACAATACAATTTCCCTTGTGGCGGTTTGTTTGCTTTTTCGGTTAACTCTTCGGAAACAATCAACCAAGGTAATTTTTCCTCTTCAACCGCATGTTTTGCGTCGTCAAGTTTGTCCCAGACGTACACCGAAACAATTTCCAATCCTTTATCGTGATATTGTTTGTAAGCCCTGAGCATACCGGGAATTTCGCTTTTGCATGGACCACACCATGACGCGGTGAATTTGACCAAAACGTATTTTCCCCGCAGCGCGTCCCAGTTAAAATCCTGATTGTCAAGCGTTTTTCCGTACAATTTCAAATCCGCTCCCACAAGACGTCGGGAATATCCGTTAAGCCGTTCAAGTGTTTCCTTTTTCTTTTCGTCGGAAATCGTACACTCGGAGGAATTGACAAACGCAATCAGTTCCTGAACCGTTTTGGCGGCAATATCGGGATTGTTTTTCGACAATTTTTCTGATTCCGCAACTTGTATGGCAATCAAAAGCGGTTCAACCGGTTCAAACGGAATGGGTTGTTTGTTGACCCATTGCCGAAGGTCTTTCTTGAGTTGTTCAAATTTTTCCGGCGTCAACTCCTTATAAAGTTGGTCTAATTTCTGAGTAAATTCCTCAAAATGTATGCCGTTCACAAGGAGAAGATGTTTTCCTTCTTTTTCCAACTCTCCGATCAATGTATTCAATTTTTCTTGAGATTCCGAATTTTGATTTGACGAGGTTTGCCGGTCTTTTTGGATCAACGCTTTGAGACCGGCGATTTTGAACATATATCCTTTCTCTTGTTCTTCCTCATTTTTCGCGATTTTGAGAACTCTTTCTCCGGCAGCAATACTTGCATCGCCAATCGTTTGGAGAAATTGTTTGTACGATTCGAGGTCTTTGACTTCTTCACGAAGTTTCTGTGCCAACTCTTCGATTTGCGTTTCAATTTGTTTGACGCTTGACGCATCGTCAAATGTCGGGATTTTTTTGTTTTCCTCCTGACAAGAAGCGGACGAAATGATCAAAAGCACACTAGTCAGGAACGTAAGAATAAAACGAAACATTTTTTTGAAGGGGGTTAAGTGAATGAGATTCAGTTGTATGGAAACAGTCAATTCTTTTTACACTACTTTACCCGACAACACAATATCCCCCATTTTCAGTAGGATTGCCAGTTTGTAACCGTTCACAAAGAATCGCGAAAAAAGGTAGGCAATCCGCCCGCTGGGCGGTTGCGCCGGTTGAGTTTGCATTGACTCCAAAACGGAAGGCAATATCATTTACCGTTGTTAATCTGATTCACGGTCGGCTAACGCCGACGCGACCTTTTAGCAAAAGGTCGCCTACCTTATGGTTGCCTACTTTTAACGAAAATTCCGCTGAAATATTACGTATTTTTTACAATATAAGAAAACAAAATAAGGTAAGGGCGAAAACTTCACAGCCGAAACCGATACCCCACTCCGCGCACTGTTTCAATTAGATTCCGCGCGGAACCAAGTTTACCGCGAAGCGATGTTAAATGGACATCAATAGTTCGATCCGTAACAATTGATTCATTACCAATCGCTTCATCAATTAATTGGTTACGTGTGAGTACACGTCCTCGTGACGCAATCAATGTGAGGAGTAAACGGTATTCCGTACTGGTTAATGTAACTTGTTTGTCCTCGACGAAAACGTGATAACGTTTTATATCAATACGAAGCGGTCCAAGAAGTATAAAATCTTCCGAATCTTCTTTTTTTTCTTTGTTTGGTTTATTCTCACTATTGGGTCGGGAGCGGCGCAACAGAGCGTTGACTCTTGCCATGAGAATGGACATGTTGAACGGTTTACTCAGATAATCATCGGCTCCGCGTTCAAGTCCGACGACCACATCACTTTCTTCGCCAAGAGCACTGACAATCAGGATTGGTATTTTGGCAATATTTTGATTTGTTCGGATTTGTTTCAACACTTCGAGACCGCTTATTCCGGGAAGCATTAGATCAAGAAGAATCAAATCGGGTTTGTGTTCTTCTGCCATCCACTGAAGGGCGAGTTCACCCGATTCTGCCGTGAAAACTTCAAACCCCCGACTTTCCAAACGAAGCCGAACCATGGAAAGAATATCTTTTTCGTCTTCAATAACAAGAATTTGTTCTTTAGGCATCCTTAAAATGAAAGGTTAATTTCCTAAACTCAACCGCGAACATTTATTTTTGACGTATTCCTTTTTGTCCGCAGGTCAACAAAACTCCAAGAATTATCTATTTCTTTTGCCCATTTTCAATACCACTAATGGCAACCTCTAATAATTTATTTTTTACCACAATGAGGACACAGAAATCACAGAGAAAAGATTTTTTGAATTTTTTGAACAATTAGAATACACGAAACTTTAATATTATTGTTTCTTTACTTTAATGTATTTTAAGTGGTCAAAAAAATTGATTAAAAAAATTATCTCTGTGTCCTCTGTGGTAAAAATTAAAAATGTATTTTTAGAGATGTCTGTATATTTGTGTTCTACTCTAGCCGTTCGTGTTTACTGTTTCGCAACCGCTTCGGCGTAGGCGGCGTAAATCAATGCAGTGCTGACCGCGCCGGCGTCAAGGTGCCCCCGACTTCGCTTACCAAGATTTTTGGCTCTGCCGTGTTTGGCAATCAATTCCTTTGTGGAATCGGCTCCGGTTTGTGCGGCAACAGCAGCGGCTTGAAAAATTTCCGAAAATAAGGCGTTGGTACCTTTGAACTGGTTCATCGCTTCAATTGCCGGAATAAGTGCATCCATCAATGTTTTATCACCAATTTGTGCCTTTGTCATTGTTTGAACATTGGCAAGACCGTTTTCAAATGCGGTAATTGTTTGATCGGCATTGAGTTCTTCGGAAGCGATTCCGTTTGCCATACCGGTGAAAAATAAACCGGAAAGTGTACTGGTCGAACCACTGGCTGCCGACATCACCTCGTAACCAAGTGTTTCGAGAGTTGCCGAAAAGGTAAAATT
>JAISBG010000832.1 GCA_031266315.1 Planctomycetaceae bacterium
CCGCTTGCCTTATATTTACCGACTTGTAATTACCTTCCCAAATTCCGAAACAAATAATATCTGTACAAATTTTATTAAAACAGTTTGTTTTTATTGAAGGAGATTATTTGTGTATCAAAATTTCAAGAAAATGTTTTTGTTTCATTGCTTTATTGCAATTGTTCCGCTTCTGTTTTTGAACGGTTGCAGAGGCATAGAATTACCGGACGGAATGCCGAAACTTTATCCCGTAACAATTACAATCACTCAAGAGGGAAAACCGTTAGAAGGGGCTTCGGTCGCATTAATTTCCGAAGATCCGTCAATGAGCCAATGGATTGCCGGCGGTCTAACAGATGCGTCCGGTAACGCAGTGATTCAAACATTGGGTAAATACAAAGGTGCCGTACCGGGTAAATATCTGATTACGATTGTCAAACAATATGCAGAACCAAATAAAACTCAAGCACCCAATCCCACGACTGACCCGGAAGGTTACGGTAAATATTTGAACGAAATCCGTCGGAAACCGGCTGATGCTTGGGATTTAATTGATCCCCGATATTCCACTGGAAAATCGCCGGAAAGTATTGAAGTTGTGAAAGGTCGCAACCAAAAAACAATTGAAGTCGGCGCGGCAGTTAGAATCAAACGTGCCGATTAATATTGTATTTTCCAGACTTGCAACACTTCCCGAATACAAATGTATCTATAAGTAACTTCTAAAATCTATTTTTTGACAGGATTTACAAAATTTACAGAATAAAAATCAAATAAAATCCGGTAAATTATATCTCTTGTCAAAAAATAATCTTTGCTAAAGATTTTTAGAAGTTACCTTTTACCGCAAACCATGCGAAAACTGGGAATGTGGACATCCTGCTCGCACTGTTAGTCCGCACAATGGCAAAGATGCCAACACTCCAATACAAATCAATTGTCAATCAATTTGTGCTGTTCCGCCATCCATACAATCGACTAACATCAAGAGTGGACCTTTAGTGGCGTGAGAACCTGTTGCAATAGTAACTCGGATTGAAAAAACGGCACCATCGCCAAGTAGGAATTGACAAATTCCGGGATGCCAACTTCCGAATCCGGCACTACCCGGAGTAGTATTTACCCGATCATTGGGACCGCGGGCAATTCCCTGAATATTGTTACTTTGAGAAACACTACGCCCAACCCAACCATCTCCCCAATCACCGCCGGGGTGATGTGTATAAGCACTGTCTTGATAATAAAAACCTTCCGGTTGGGTTACGAGGTGATTACTTTTCTGAAAATTATCTTGAGCAATATGTTTTTCTCCAAAAACGGCAGTGTTACTTGTGCCGTCCAAGATACGAGCCAAAATATCTCTTGGTGACCAATTGGCGGCATTTCCGTTTGCTCTTATTGCCGGTCTTATCGCGCCGCGCATTTCTTCCACAGACTTGGGATAGGTACCGGTATCGGAATAAGCACCTCCAAAAGATTGTTGCCAATTCCAACCGGTACCGCCATTTGCCGTATCCGCTATTTGCCAATCCGTATAAGCAACCGGAGCAAAATCTCCTCGTGGACCGTTACGAGATTGTTGTTCCCAACCGGCAGCGGACGTATCGTAAGGAATACAATCTTTCGCCGAAGGAGCTCTTCGTGTTGGACAACGGTAATTTCCGATTGCTGCTAACTGATCGCGTTCTTCAGGTTGAAGAGTTCTGGCGGCAGGAAAAGAGGCATCGAAACCCCAAAATTTTTCTGTCATATCGTCGGCAAATGCTTGTGTTCGGGTTTGGAGCAACTCGTACATGGCACTCTGTTCGACATAAGGAAAGAGCAACACCATGCCGGAAGCCTTATGTCTTCCAAGACCCGACGGCACTATTCCGCGTTGTGTGTCATGGAAGTTGTGAAACCCGATGCCAATTTGTTTCAACGCATTGGAACACTGAGCCCGTCTTGCCGCCTCACGTGCCGCTTGAACCGCAGGCAACAGAAGAGCGATTAACACGCCGATAATCGCAATCACCACAAGAAGTTCGACCAGTGTAAAGCCGAACGGTGAAGAACGAAGGAGTTGTAAGAATCTTGCGGAAAAGTATTCGGAAAGCCCGCACTCTCCGCTCTCATTTTTTAACACTTTCCTACATACTGCCCCCCCCCCCCTGACTTTCCCATTTTAACATTAGATTTTTCACCGAATTTTTTACCGAATGGTTCCGTGAATTTTTCGAAGCATTTTCAACAGAGTTTTTCATTGTCGTATTCCTTATACAAGGTTTTATTGAAATTATTACGATTCGCTTGCCGCAAAACAATACGGCAAAGAATGACGTATCGCAATTAAATCAGATTCAAATTTTATGTAAAACAAATCCGGATGTCAAGGGAATTCTTTTTTTTGAGAAAATTTTGATCTTTTTTGGAATTTTGAGGATAATCACAACAGGTCAGCAACGGTGAGCGATCCCTTCGCTGAAGGGTCGCGCCGGTTGACGCTATATTGATTCCAAAACGGAAAGCAACACCATTGGCTGTAGTTAATCTAATTCACAGTCGGCTAACGCCGACGCGATG
>JAISBG010000603.1 GCA_031266315.1 Planctomycetaceae bacterium
TCCGCTTCGTCAGGATTTTTATTACCGAAAAGAATTGTTCGCTGTTCGGCTTGTTCCTGACGTTGTTTCAAACGTGTTTCAAATTCTTCTGTTCGCTGCTGATATTGTGTATCCAATAATCGGAGAATCTCTTTTTCGCTGTTCAGTTTATTTTGAAGGTTCATTCCTTCTCGAAACAGTTGACGAAGCGATTCTGTTTCCGAACGGCATTTTTCCGCTTCGGAAATTGTGTTTGAAATTTCTTTAACTTTTTGTTCCGAATTTTTAATTTCTTCGTCCATTGTTTCCGGTTGCGGCAGGCGGTCAAGTCCAAGATGTTTCAGTAATTCGTCAACTTGAAATTGTTCCTGTTTCGATTTTTTCGCATTTTCGCCGATTTGTAACTGCAATTGAGAAAGTTCCCGTGAAGAGGTTTTCTGTTCGATTTCAATTTTGTTCCAATTTTGAGTGAGTTCGTCAAGAGCGTGTTTGGCTTCGTCAAGTTTCGAACTGATTTCATCGGACACCGGAATATTACCGTACGCAAAAGAATGTTCCAACGCCCCGCAAAGCGGACACGGTTGACCGTCGTGAAGAAATTTACGGTGTTCCTCCAAAGCGGCGATTCGGTTCAACGCGATTTGTTCCGCATCGATTTCAGTAACACAACGCTTTGCCAGTTCGATTTTTTGGACAAAATCCAGCCGTTTGGATTCCGCATCCTGAATGATTGTTTCCGCCGTTTGGATTCGGGCAAGCAGTTCCGATTTTTCCGTTTCAATTTTTTCGAGACGGATTCCGCAAGTTTGGAGATGTTGCCGATTCTGAATTTGTTGCAAAATTTCAGTTTGTTTTCGTGCCAAATCGGACAACTTGTTTCCGGTCAGAAGTTTTTCGGCGTTATTCTCCTGTTCTTCAAGTGTTCGGGTCAGTGATTCAAGCGTTTTGTCTTGCAGTAAAACGGCAAGTTGTTTTTCAAATGTCGTCACGTTTTTCCGATGAGTCTTACGGTCTGTTTCCAATTGGTCGATTTGTTGTTTCGCCGTTTTAAGCGTTTCGTCAAATCCATTGATTTTCGTGTCAAATTCACGAACACGGCGAATTGTTTCCGCGCCGGTTTCACGTTTTTGTTGCGCAACACTTAACTCGTCCGACGCAACACGTTCTGCTTCACGGAGTTGCGTTAGTGTTTCATTTGCCAAAGGAAGGGCTTGGACGATTCCGTCCAACGCGGTTTTTTCCGTTTCAAGATTTTTGCGGTGTGTTTCCAGAATATTGAACGCCGGTTCAAGTTCCAACGCTTGCATTGCCAACTCTAATTGTTTCGCTTTCGGCTGGAAGGCTTTTTGCGTTTCATTAAAAATGTTTCGGGCATCTTCGAGTTTTCGTGCATCATTTTCAAGTTGGGCAATTCGCTCGAAACGTTGCCGGATTTTTGTTAATTCGCGGAGCCGTTTTTCTCCCGCTTCAATGGTCTGTTTCAGTTGATTTCGAATCACTCGTTTTTCTTCAATTTTTTCAACATCATAAACCGCTATTCCACGAAGTTCTGTTTCGATTAGTTGAAGTTTGTTTTGTTCTTCTCTGTTTCGTTCGTGAACTTTTCTCGAAATGTCGCCGTAAATTTCCGTGCCGGTAATTTGTTCCAAAATTTCAGAACGGTCTTTGGCATCACTTTGAAGGAATTTATCAAAATCACCCTGAGCAAGAAGCATTGACCGCGTAAAACGGTCAAAATTCATACCGGTTTTCTCTTCAACAATTTGCGGAACTTTCGACAATTTTGTTTCAAGCGGACGCCATGCGGTTCCGTCGTCAACAGGTTCGGCGATTTCGTGTTTCGGTTTTTGGAAATTTCCGTCCGATTTTTTATTAGCACGCTGCTGATACCACGAACAAAGGAATGTCCCATTTTGATTCGTTTCAAAAACAACTTCGGCGGAACAAAAACCGGTTCCGCGCGACATGATTTCGTTTTCCGTCTGACTGATTGATTTAAGACGCGGTGTTCTGCCAAAAAGAGCAAGGCAAATCGCGTCAAGAATGGTTGTTTTCCCGGAACCTGTCGGTCCGACAATCGCAAAAATTCCGCTTGACGTGAACATCGGATTTGTAAAATCAATTTTCGTTTTGCCAACAAGCGAATTAAGATTTTCCAACTCAACCGAAAGAATTTTCATGTTGCGAAATTGATTAAAGATTCAAAGGGATAATATTTTTGGTAATAATTTGGAAATACATTGCGAAAATAGGAATATTTCGGTGGAATTTTCGTTAAAGGCAGGCGATATAAGGTGGGCGACCTTTTGCTAAAAGGTCGCGTCGGCGTACTCGCCGACAGTGAATCAATTTAACGACGGTTGTTTGTGTTATCCCCGATTGCCAACTGAAAACGAAGGTACAAGTCGGCTATCGCCGACGCAACCTTTTAGCAAAAGGTTGCCTACCTTGTGGTTGCCTACCTCTTGAGTTTTGTCCATAAAACCGGTTAATGAAAATTCCACTGAATAATTACGAAAATCGTTATGCGGTGATTCCTTTGGTCAGAGTCATGAAGGCGGTTTCGAGGTTAATTTCGTCTTCTTTGAATGACCGGATTTTGAAACCGTGTTCCACCAACAATGTCGGCAATTCACAATAATCATCAAGTCCTTTGTCTTTATCCATAGAAATACGAATCATTGGTTTACCGGAAACAATTTGAATTTCAACGCGGTTGACGGAGGCGTGTTGTTCTAAAAGTTTGGCGGCTTCCTCCAGACCGTTTACCAGATCGATATTGATAACCAGATGGTCGCGGACTTGCCGCATCACTTCGGCAACATCGGCGTTGACCAGCAACTCTCCCCGTTCAATAATTCCGACTTTATTACAAATATCGGCTAATTCCGGCAAAATATGGGACGAGACCATAATTGTTTTCCCTCGTCCTCCGAGTCGTTTGAGGAGTTCGCGCATTTCAATTCTGGCGCGGGGATCAAGTCCGCTTGCCGGTTCGTCCAGTAACAAAACTTGCGGATCGTGTAACAGAACACGGGCAAGCCCCAGCCGTTGCGTCATACCGCGTGAAAGACTTGTTGCCAACGCCTCCCGTTTGTAGCCAAGATCAACCAATTCGAGCATTTCATCGCAAACTTTTTTCCGTTGACTCCCGCTAATCCGGTAAGCGGCGGCGAAAAATTCGAGATACTCGATCACCTTCATATCATCGTAAACACCGAAAAAATCCGGCATATAACCGATCATGCGCCGGATTTCCTTTGGGTGTGTGTAGATGGATTTCTCACAAATATAGGCTTCGCCGTAAGTTGGTTGAAGCAGAGTTGCGAGGATTTTCATTGTTGTTGTTTTTCCTGAACCATTCGGTCCGATGAAACCGAATAAATCGCCGGAAACAAGATTCAAACTCAGATTTTTAACAGCAAATAATTTGCCGTATTGTTTTGTTAAGTCTTCGGTACGGATCATTTTGCGGGTCTGTTTGGTTACGGAAAAATCCGCCGCCTGTCAAGCGATCAATTTTTTTGATCAATTTTTTTGATCAATAACGTTCATGTTAAATACGAAATACAAAACCTCAGGAATTAAAGTATAACATGGTTCCGTTCATTGAACAAGAACATAAAACATTGACGCAGTAGAATCAGGATCATTTTCATGGGAGGATATTATTAGAATTATTAGTTGTCAATCCAATGATTACGAGGATGACCGAATATTTCCACTTGACCGGATTTGAGAAAATCGTTATTGTTTCCGTATGGCACGAATTAATGATGATGAAGAAGAAAATGTTGTACCTGTTGTGAAAAAACGTCGGCGACCTCAAAAGCAACCGGTTGCCGATAACGAAGACGATGCGAAAATAACCGACAAAAAGAAACAGGAGGAAAACGAAGATTCCGAAGAGGATGAGGATAGTATTGCAACAGGGAATATTGTACTCGATATTATTCTTGATTTTCGCGACGACTGTATTGATTGGATAAAAGAACATTTTGCAATTGCTCTGACGATTGGTATTGTGGTATCGTTTCTTTTTTTGATTTCGGTTGGTTTGACGGTGCGTTCTATTATCAACTACATCAACCGCCCAACACTCGAATTAACACTTAAGGCTTATGATCTTGGTTCGTATTCTGAAGCCAAACGGTTGGCGGAAGAAGTTCTCAAATACACGTCTCCGGCAGATATTAAAACTCGCACCGGTTTACTTTTTGTTCTCGGAGCGGCAACCAGTTTCATGGCGGAAAACGCTTGGGAGAGCGATCGGCAACCCTATTATCTGGCTGCCGCGAATTATTTACGCGATTCGGGAGCCTACGGGTTTATTCCCGAACGCCGTGCGGAAGGATTTTTTTTACTTGGAAAAAGTTTGTACCTGAGCGGGGAACTAACACAATGCCGTGAACCGCTTCAAAATGCGTTGGAATTGGATTCGCCCAATAAGAAGTGGATTTATTGGTTTCTGGCTCATTCCCATTTTCTCGAACCGAACCCGGACTTCCACGAATCACTCCGATATCTGCAAGCCTTTCAAGACGATCCGGCAACAACCGAAGAAGAACAATATGAGGCATATTTCCTTCGGTCAATGATTTTTATCCAACTTGGCAACGCCGATACTGCGGAACAAATTCTTGCGAAAATTCCGCAACTTGACCAGTTCCGAACCATGCGGCATTGGGTTCTTGGTCAAATTGCTTTTTTGAAGGCGAGAGAATTCCGGCAAAAAAGTTTTAATTTGGAAAACGATCGGAATCCGGTGTTGCTCAATGAATTGCCGATTGCTCCGGTTCCCGTGAGACCGAATCCGCTCACACCGAACCCGCCAACACCCAATCCGCCAACGTTGTTTCTGCCGGAAGATCGGGAGATGGAACGGTTGTTGCCGAATAAACCGGAAAACGGCGAACCCAAAAGTAATGAACTGAAAAGCGGAGTAAAAACATTTCCGGCTTCTTCCGTTTGGGCGGTTGCTCCGGTAACACCGATAGAGCCGGTTGATTCTTGGTCGGCGGTTATTCCTCCGGTTCCAACTTATGAAAATTTGGAAGCGAACCCAGCAGGCAGCCATCAAGAGCCAACTCTTTCTCATCGAATCAATGCCACCCGAAGCCGGATTGCCGGACGTTATGCTCAGGAAGTTTCCGGCGGGAATACTTCATCTCCTGCACCGGATTCAGCGGATACTGTGCCGGATTCGGCGGAAAGAATTATCGTTCTTCCGACAGAAGAGAAGAAGGAGCAAGCCCCGATTCCTTCAGAATTTCCTGCGGGAAGTTTGGTAACTCAGCCGCCGCCTGATCCGGTTCTGGTCAATGCACAAGAAAATCGAGACCGTGCGGCGGAAAAATATCGGGAAGCGATTGAACATTTTCGGGAAGTACGGCGACAGGAATTGCCGGGCCTCCGCCGGCTTCGGAATGCGGAACTCCTTCAGGGAATTTGCTATGACGAGATGGGTGATCTGGCGAAAGCACAGGAAATATATCTCAAATTGGCGGAAACATTTCCCAATACTTCGGAAGCGGCGGCGGCAGATTTTCTCTGGGCGGAAATCGAACGGAAATTCGGACGGACGGAAACATCGTTGCGCGGTTATGCTCGGACGTTTGAGACAATGCGGAATGAACCGAATTATACTTGTTTCTGGCTTCCCAAGAGTGGAATATTGGAACGTTGCCGTGAAATTATCCGAAGCAATATCCAACTGAAAGAATACAAGGAAGCGGCAACACTTCTTTATCTTCTGCGCGGAGTGATGCCTGCGCCGGAATTGGCGAGATTTCGCGGAGACACTTACGAATCATGGGCAACCCATCTCCGGCAGCAGGCGGACGCAACTCTCGGGTCGGAGGGAGAAAAATTACTTCAGGAATCACACACCAAATATCGGCGTTCCGGTGAAGCGTTTGCCGAACTCAGTCGGGTTGATTATGAATCGATTGATTTTAGTGATTGGCTTTGGCGTAGTGCGGAAAATTTCCGGCTTGGCAAGGATTATCGGCGGGCAATTCCCCAATACAAACATTTCCTGCGAATCACTATTAACGAACACCGTCCGGAAGTTTATCTTTATCTTGGCGAGATTTATCTTCACATTGATGCTCTTGACAATGCGGTTGAAATTTTGGAGGAAGCACTTCAATATTATCCGCAACACGCGTTGGTTCCGCGTCTCCGAATTACTTTGAGTCGGGCTTATATTGAGAAAAAGGAGTGGGGAAAGGCTCAGGAAATATTACAACTGAATTTGATTGACGAATACGCTCCGTCTTCGACAATTTATCGGGATTCGATGTTTGCGTTGGGCAAGTTGTTTTTTGAGCGGGGGCGTTTTTCGGAAGCGATTCCGTATTTGGAAGATGCGGTCAAGAATTATCCGAATGCGGTTCAGACGGCTGATTCCCACTATTATCTTGCGCGGGCTTATTTGCAACAGGCGTTGGAGTTTTCACAGTCGGCGGAAGAATCGGTCTTGGAGGCTGTCCGTCTGCAACTTTTGACAAACGCCGATATTGAACGGGAAAAAGCGTTGATTCATATTCAAAAGACGGAAGAACTGCTTGTGAAACGTCAGGAGGCAATGGATTTGACGGAATCGGAACAGTTGATGTTGCGGAATATTCTGTTTGAAGCCGGTTCGGTGTTGATGGAATTGAAACGTTATGAGCAGGCAATTTCGGCGTTGAGTATTGTCGCAACTCGTTACCAAAACCGACCGGAATCATTGGACGCGTTGATTCGGATGACAATGGCATTCCGGCAAATCGGAAAACCCGAAGAAGCAGAAACCACATTAAATCAAGCCGAATTCATCTTGAACCGTTTGGAAAAAAACAGTACGATTCCACCGGACAGCAATTGGAAAAAACTAATCCAAGCCGAAAAAAGTCAAAACAGAAACCAAAATCAATAATGTGTGTAAATGATAAAAGAGATGGACAATCCGTTAAAAGAGGTAGGCAATCCATTAAAAGAAGTGGACAATCCGTTAAGAGAGGTGGGCGATCCGTCCGCTGGACGGTCGCGCCGGTTGAGTCATCATTGATTCCAAACAGGCAATGCCCCGCCTTTACGTATTGATTTGATAGCAAGTTTTCCTCCGCCCCTTAGGGGCATTGCATAACAACCCACCGCAACGCGGTGGGTAAGTCCCTCCCGAACAATCGCCCTGAAAGGGCAATGCAAAACGGAAGAGCAATTTTAATCCATTGCCCTTTCAGGGCGAAATTATTAACGTGTCTTAACCCACCGCGTTGCGGTGGGTTGTTACGCATTGCCCTTGCAGGGCGGAGGAAAACTGGCAATCCTATCTGGGTTGATGTATGGTAACTATTCCGTAGTATTTTTTTCTCTGCCTGAAAGGCAGGATTTTCATAACCGCAGGTCAGCGACCTGCGGCTGTGAACCAAAGAGACCACTGCCTGAAAGGCAGGATTTTAACCCG
>JAISBG010000048.1 GCA_031266315.1 Planctomycetaceae bacterium
AGGTGTCCAAACATTACAGAGGTAGGCGACCTTTTGCTATTTGCTAAAAGGTCGCGTCGGTTGAGTCGTCCTCAATTCCAATCGGTACGCCCTTCATAAATATTCTGTTATCAAATTAATATGTAAGTAGGCGGGGCATTGCCTGTTGGAATCAATTACAGGTCAACCGGCGCGACCCTTCAGCGAAGGGATCGCCCACCAATTTTCACGCTAAAATATGAAAATTTCACTGAATAATTACAACAATACCAATTTTATGACTCAACACAATATCTTTTACATTTTTGAGATTAATTATTTTACGGACTTTCTTAGAACATTGCAAGCGGTTATAATAACTAAGGTGTTGGTGTTGTTTTTAAGTTTCCATTTTTGTTCTTTATTTCCCTCTATTCTATGAAGATTCGCGATTTATTTGAGCATTACGGTGTTTTGGGCAATCCTTTTGCGGAGGAAGATGCTCAGAACGATGTTGTTTTTAAGAGTTCCTGTATTAAGACTTCGTTTCATTCTGCGTGGGACAAAATTTACGGCAATCCGGCAGAACCGGCAACTTCGGTTGTATTTGGCGAAAAAGGTTCAGGAAAAACAGCGTTGCGAATCCAGATGATTCGGATGTTGACCGAGTACAACACCGATCATTCTGAAATTCGTCCGATTGTTTTGGATTATTCTGATTTGAACCCGTTTATTGACCGGTTTCGGCACCGTTTTCCGCAAGGACGGAAAATTCAAAAAGTTCTTGCCCGATGGGAACTCTGGGATCATCTCGACGCCATCCTGTCGCTCGGCGTAACACAATTGATTGACCGGATTTTGGAACCGGGGCAAACAACTCATCCCGCCGCCGTCGATATCAAACCGTTGCCAATTGAAAAACTCAATCTTCATCAAGTTCGTGATCTGCTCCTTTTAGCATCGTGTTACGATACGTCGCGGAGTGAAAATACCGTCAGCCGTTGGAGCCGTCTGGCAAAAAAGTTACACTATCGAACATGGCAATCACTCGTTTCAAATAATTGGGAAATTTCACTCGGTATTCTTGGAACAATTATTTCCGTGTGGACGGCGTTTCAATGGACAGGTTCGCTTGGCTTTTTGGTAAACCGTTGGTTTTATCTTCTTGTGTTGGTTCTTTGGGTTGGGCTGGCGTGGAAAATGTTGCAACGTTTTTTCAAATCGTGGTCGCTTAAACGTTCACTTCGGGTTCTGCCGCATTTGAAATCGAATCTGTTCAAAATTCTCATGCGTCTCCGAAAAACTGATTTCAGCGGAATGCCGTTTCCCGTGTCCGGCAATACTGATAATCGCTACGAAATGCTTGCCAAATTGCTCGGTCTTTGCGATACGCTCGGATTGAACGGTTTGATCGTACTGATGGACCGCGTGGACGAACCGTATCTGGTCAACGGTTCAGCGGAATTGATGAAACTAATTGTTTGGCCCATTTTCGACAATAAGTTACTCAAACATGAACGGGTTGGTCTGAAATTGTTGTTACCGAATCAACTGCTCGATTTTATGGAACGGGAAAGCAAGGATTTTCATCAACGTGCGCGGTTGGACAAACAAAATCTGATTCGGTCATTGGATTGGACGGGGGAATCCTTATTTGATCTGGCGAATGCCCGATTGACGGCTTGTGCGGCTGACGGTAAATCGCCGGTGATTACGGATTTTTTCGACTCGCCGTTGGATCGCCGACATCTGGTGGAAGCGTTCGCCAAACTCAAAGTTCCGCGACATCTGTTCAAATTTTTGTACACTCTTTTCGGACAACATGTCAACAAGCATACGGACACTGAACCGGTTTGGAAAATTCCTGAAGCGGTATTCGAATCGGCGTTATCGCTTTACCTTCGTGACCGCGACGCCGCTGAACGTAATCTTGGAGTGGTGTAATGATTCGTGTTTTTCTTGCTGATGAACAACCGGTTCTTTTGGCGGGGCTTCGTTCGTTTTTTAGCGGAACAGAATTTCTGACTATCGGCGAAGCGGCTAACGGACTTGATTTGATTCAGGGAATCGGACGGACTTATCCGCACCTCGTCCTGGTAGATACCAATCAAAATTCCTTTCAGGGATTTTCAGAAAGTCTCTTAAACAGCAACGGTACAAAACAATTACGTTGGGAATTTAAGGTCATCGAATATTCCGCATCGCTGAAATCCGCTACGAAATCGCGTTTTCTTGAAGAAGTCCGCCGAATCTTCTTCAGAGGAAAACGTTACAAATCACACAAAATCAATTCCTTAACCCGACGCGAAATGGAAATACTTGGATTGATTGTTCAAGGACTTTGCAACAAGGAAATTGCACGTTCACTTGATATTTCGCTTGACACCGTCAAGGAACACATCCAAAATATTTTACGAAAAACATCTCTGTCAGACCGAACACAAGCCGCACTCTGGGCAGTCCGTCAGGAAATTGTTTCTCTATAATATCTCGGCTCTTCACACAGCGGTATACTAAAACCGTTTTAAAATTCACGAAGCTGAACACGGTAAGCGCAGCATCGCGGAGCGTTTGTTCAAGGGCGAAGCCTACCGCCCATACCGGCTACGGTATATCACAATCCGGTGAATAGTTACATAAATCATCTATCCGTTCAAGGTTTTGCTGTAACTTTCTTAACGGTAAAATCGAATGTATGTTTTCCTGACGTAACTTCACAAAGGAGTGGCGTTGTATTCCGGTCGGTAAAGGTGAGGTCAATTAGTGAAATAAATTTTTCATTTACTATATTTCCTGCACCTGTTACGAATACTTTGTAATTTCCCGGCGGCAATCCGTCTTTTTGCGACAGTGAACCGAGTTGGTACGTTCCGTCCGAATGAATCATTCCTTCTGCCTGAAATGTGTCGGTTGTAAAAACGACAGTTCCAAGAGTTAAAGGAGAACCATCTTCTTCGAATGTTATTTTACCGCCAAAGGAAATATATCCGTTTCCGCAACCGGAAAGTAACATACAAAAAGATACTAAAAATATATTGAGTACAAATTTCATACAAATAACAAAAATTAAAAGTGTTAAAATTGAG
>JAISBG010000080.1 GCA_031266315.1 Planctomycetaceae bacterium
CGCCACAACACTCAAGGATTTTTCCGAAAGTCCTTCCGATCTCGCCGAAGCATTTGAAATGCTGAAAGTCACAATTCTGAATCACAAACTTACCGGTTGGAAAGAAATTGCGCCTTCAAAACTCATCAAACTCCTTGAAACATTCAAAGCACTTATCCATTCGGTCGAAACAAAAGAATCTACCAACCATGAAAAAACAGAAGAAGTTTCAACGATTTCCTATGTTTCCTAATGGTTGGCGATCATTTTTCATCTGGAACTTGTTTCAGTTAGGCGGACATTAACGTCCGCCTTTGAAGAAATTTTTGAGCAAATTCGCTGCCGCATCACGACTGCTAGCCGGTGCCTCCGGTTTTTTGAAATTTCCCGTTTCTTCTTTGGGTTCTTCCGATTCAGCCGATGCCTGACTTTGTAACTGAGCCAGCAATTCAGAGGCATCAATTGTTTTCGTGTCCTGATCTTGCTCACTTTCTCCGGCTGCCAAAAGCCAATCCGCGATTTCCGCTTCTTTTTCGTCCGGTTTGGTGGTTTCCGATTGAATTTCCACTGTTCGCGTAACCGCGTCGCTGATTGATTCGACTTTCGGTTTTTTTTGTCCTTTGACATCAATCGTCAAATGAACAAAAAATTCCAACGGTCCAATCCCCAATTTATCACCGTTTTTGAGTTCGTGTTCCATAGAAACACGTTCGCCATTCAGGTAAATACCGTTTTTACTGCCAAGATCCCGAATGGCAACATAACCTTCTTCGGAAATAACAGCACAGTGGTAACGGCTAATCAATTCACTTCGCGGTTTGAGATGACAGTCATCAGCACGTCCGATAATAAACTTCGGTCCTGCAACCGGTATGACTTGTCCTGCCTTGCTGCCGCTGGCAACAACTAATTGAACATCCATCGTTTCTCCCTATTTTCGTTGGATCGGTTTTCAAAATTCATCACGAAGAACCATCTATTAATTAATAAATTGATAAATTAATCAATTGATAATCAATAAATAATTGCCTCCGCACATCAAAATAAGTCCGGTAAAAAAATTGTTGTCGTATCAGTTGTAAAAATATAAATCCAACTTCAGATGAATATTCTGAAAATAAGGGTTATCGGAGTAACTGGCATCGATATTTCAAAAAAATTTCAATAAATACTATCGGATCAGGAATGATCTTGACAATAGTAAAAAAATTCCCGACAACACAGTCGTTAAAATTTTCAGAATCAACCAGATATTTTGCCAGATTGTACCTGATGTCTCTGTCACATGCAAAGGTTTGTCCCCAAAAACAACAGAAAAAAATATTTTGTTCTATTCCGATTCAAAACAAGACATCTCAAAAAACCGGTTGTTTTTGAGACTTAATTTTTAACTTTATCATTTTTTATTGGAGAGTAATCCTTTTTTTGTTTGCCGTGAACGATAACTTTATCGAAATAACATTTTATGCCGGTTGCTTCATACATATTTTCAACATTTTGAATATGAAAATGTAAATGGGCTTCGGACGAATTTCCTGAATTACCGCAATAACCTAAAAGGTCGCCCTGTTTCACTTTTTGTCCTTGACGAACTTGAATGGAATGTTGTTTGAAGTGGGCAAAAAACAAATATTCATTATTTTCCGTTTTAATAATAACCGTATTGCCCGGAACATAAACAGGATTAAGTTGCCCCGGTTTATTGTCTTTAACTCCGTCAACAACCAGAACAACTTCCCCATCACAAGGAGCAAACAGTTCTTTTCCGAATGCGTAATAATCTTCATTCGTTTCGCCGTTGTTTTTATAAGATTTTCCCTGATCGTCCGTGATAACAAAATCAAAAGCGTTTTTTTGTGCAATATTTTCGACGTGATAATTTAATTCTTTGGTATCTCCTCCCCAAAAAACAAACCACTCTTCATTAAAAGGCAAAATAAGTTTCGTAATATTGCGTTCGATTTCGGGCAAACGTTTTTCCCGAAACGGTTTTACAAACAATCCATTGATTTTTGAATGTTCATCAAGGGAAATATTGATTACAAATAACCCTTTTTCAAAACGGGTTTTGTAAGAAGCGTAAGTTTTTTCATATTCGATAAAATCCCGTTTGGTGATTTTACCGGCTTGTGATTTTAGGTCTGCCAAAAATTGACGGGTTTTCTCAACCGGCAACGCCTTCTGCATTTCGTTTGAAAATAAAGAGGAAAAAATCAATTCAAACTGACCGGCATTATAATATTCCTCAAAACGATTTGCGGTTATTTTGTAATCATCTTTTTCTGTTTGCCCCAAAACAATATTCGCGACAAAAAACGGTAGTAAAAATAATGATATTATCAAAATCTGTTTTTTCTGTTCCATTTTATTTATTACCCGTTCTTTCTGACTACTTAAAAGCAGCCGCAACGGGTTATTTCGTGATTGTACGCAATAACTTTATCAATCATGGTATTACGTTGAGATTCAGTAATTACGTACTATCGACAAGAAAGTTGTAATGATAACCAAAATTAGAAATAAATACAATAAGTAACTTCTAAAAATCTATTTTTGACAGGATTTATAGAATTTACAGGATAAAAATCAAATAAAATCCGGTAAATCATGGATATCTTCTGATTCTACCGAATTAGGTGTTTTCCACCGGAATCGTCAAATTGGTAATCATAAGGTAGGTAGGCGACCTTTTGCTAAAAGGTCGCGTCGGCGTACTCGCCGACAGTGAATTAGATTAACAATAGCAAATTGAGTTGCCTTCCGTTTT
>JAISBG010000103.1 GCA_031266315.1 Planctomycetaceae bacterium
CTACTTTTATTATTTTTATTAGTAGTTTCCGGTTTGGTTTTCTCTTCTCTTTCCTCTTTACTTTCTTTCGCTAAAGCATTGAGAATCGAATCCATATCGTTGTTCAAATCCTTCTTCGCTTCTTCCGCCTTTTCCCCAATAATCTCCGGCGTTTTACTCTTGGGAACGGTCAACTCCGGTTGTTCCGACGTATGTTTTGGCGAGTTGTTTTCCGACGGCGTTTCGGGATTGGGGACAACAGATTCCTGAACTTCTGAATCCTGTGCTGATTTCTTTTCGCTCGGCAACGTCGGAGTTTTTTCAACGGATTCTTCGGACGGAGTTTCTAACTTTATAGCCGGAACTTTTATCTCCGTTGTTTCCGTCTCTTTTTTCTCCTCTTCATTCCCGTTCGCAACAATACTCCAATCAATCGCATTGGGTTCGGATTCCGTATTCTTTTTGTCCGCAACAGTATCCCAAGGCGAGGGCGACGGCTGAATAATCACCGGATTTGCCGTTGGTTTCGTAATCTCTGTCGGCTTTGTACTATTCGGAGTAGTGTTCTGAGGCGGTAACGACTCCGGTTTTTCAAATCCTTGTGTTTTCGGGGGTTGAGAAACTGTTTCCGGAACGGCATCCCAAACGGAGGCGTTGGGATCAATTGTTGGCGCACCGGATTTTGTTGCTTCGGCAATAAGAACAGATTTTCCATTTCCGATATTGGCTTTCGGAATGGCAGACTCATTGGGTTTTAACGCCACCCAACCGTCGTTCAAATTATTCAGATTATTTGGATTATTCAGACTATTTAGATTAATGGGTTCCGGCGGCGATGTTTTTACGCCGGACTTAACCGGTTCGACCGGAACTTGTGTAAGCGGAGCCGGTTTGACCGGAGCCGGTTGAATCAATTCCGGTCGAACCGATTTGACCGGAACCGGTTCTTTAGGTTTCGGTTTTGCGTCGAGAGTCGATAAAGGCAACCCATTTCGGGAAGCGGTTGACAAGGGTTTGGGGGCAACATTGTCGGAATTGCGATCCGTCTTTTGGCTTTGATTATTCCGGTTATTCTGAAGTGCTTCCCGAAGCATTTTTTCAAAATCGGAAATCTCTTCGGCGGCAACGATCCCAACACAAAGGATAACAGAACAAATTGTCGTCAAGATAATCCGTAGATTACTTGTGTTGTATAAAATTAATTTCATCGTTGTCTTCGGGAAAGTATGGTAACTGGAGAATATAGGGTGTCAAAATTTGTCGGTTATTCCGATTCTAAGATACATAATGATTATTGTCGGCTTATACGTTGACCGGCTTGAGAAAAATTGGTAAGACTATTCGCGTTCACCTTAAAATCTGCGTTGTCGGCGTGCGAAAAAATAGTTTCACGGAAAGAAAGAGGTGGGCAATCCGTCAACAAAGGTAGGCGATCCGCCCGCTGGGCGGTCGCGCCGGTTGAGTCCTAATTTTGCCGTCGTCAGTCTGGTTCCCTGTCGGCTAACGCCGACGCAACCCTTCAGCGAAGGGGTGCCTACCCGATAATTGCCCACCCGATAATTGCCTACTCTATTCAGAAACCTGAACATATCCGTTTTCTTTCCAAACCCATGGAGGTTGTGGGGTTAAGAGGTCGTCGGGTGTTATTTTTTCTTCGACCAGTTTGTGGAAAAGTTCCTTTTTTTGTTCCTGAATTTCTTTGCGTTTCTGCCAATGTTTCAGACTCGCGGTAAATTTCTGTCTCAGTTTTTCATTTTCCGTGTGCGACCATTTTTCCAGTAATTGTCCGGCTCTCGGCGATGGACAATACTCCAGAATTGATGATGCCAGTGTTCGTAACTCATGTCTTAGTGATATGTGTGATGTTTCATTAACGGCAACTTCGTAACTTTTTAATTCTTCCAAAACATCGAAAAGAAAATCCGGGCATTCAATAGAAATATCCGAATAGTCGATAAGGTTAAAATACGGATTTGTGTTTGTATAAGAATCGTCTGATATCTGCAAGGATTCTCCGCCAATTACGAACAAAACAATCTGCAAATCAGAGAAATTATTACAAATTTGTTTGATTGTTTTTTGTGTTTCGGGTGTATTTGTTTTTAGTAATGCCGACACTAAACAACGTTCAAAAATACCAGTACCAATAAACTGTCCATCGGAAGAATACAACGGTTCCGTATCGCCAATAGTCCTGCCGTACTTATTTGTAACTTTAATTTGATTCAACGACATTGTACGATTTTCGCGGGAATCGTTTGTAATAATACCGTCGTTCAACTCGAAATCATTTTCGAATGCTTGAAAAAATGTCTCAAGAGTTCCTTCTGGATTTTCCGCAAACCAACGGTTCACATCTTCGGCGGTTTTTTTTGTTTTGATGCGCATTTTCGAACCGGCGGCTTGTTGAAGAAGATCGGAAAACGATTTTATTCCATCCGATTTCATTTGAATTTCTTGTATCAATACATCTTTGAACCGTTGCGGTATCGGAAGCGAAGCAATCCTGACCGCAGATTCCTCATTGTTGCTCACCTCTCGATCAATCCGCAAAGAGATAGTTCTGAACACCGCCAGATTCAATTCGTTACGGTATCTTTCTGAAAGTTTCGGTCTCGAAAGAGCGTAAGTCATGTATTCAAAAAAAGTAGGTTCCAATAATGGATTCGTTACCAGACTATAGCGATTAATACTGTCTTGATCCTGCTTAGAACGGGTGTCATCATTAGAAATAATATCAAAGAATGTTTTTTGATACAGCAATGTTTTGAATAACGGAATCACACGTTCGTCTTGATTTTCCAGAAGTTCAAAATGTCCGTTCCACGTTGTTGCAAAATAACGAGCGAAATGATCAAAATATTCCGCGTCTTTATCTGTACGCGAAAGGTAAATCACGGGAGCCCATGCATCTTCAAATCGATAATAATTTTTGTTCCATTGTTCGGCAAGCGGTTTTTGAATCGTTTTTCCCATTAACCTAATTGCAATATCTATCAGAGGTTGTTCGTTGTCGTTGGCAATAACAACCGATTCAGGTCTTCTACTATATGAAGAGTGAAGACTAAAAGGTTTACGATCTTGCGGTAAATTACTGATTGATTCGTTCAGCCATGTTGTTAGGAGTATGCGACATTCTTCTTCCGTCGGCGGGTCGGAAAGTCCATATTTTAGGCGCGCCGTCGAATCAAACATCGTTTCCAATATTTTGATACGCGGATCATTTGGATTATTTGAACGATATTTTGTCGTTTCTTCCAACGAATGTTGAATGAGCGGATGACGGAGTAATGCCCAATGTTTCAACACATGCCGGTCCCAATCGTTTTTTTCCGATTCTGTGAGTTCTCCAAGAACATTAAACAGTAGCCAAGCCTGTATTTGTGGGGACGGAAGAAAAATCAACCTATAATTGTAGCGATAATTTGGTGTGTTTTCAAACGTTTGATATTGATATTGCTGAATTTCGCTATGTTGCGACAAAAATAGAGAACTCTTATTATTCTCAAACCGCCACCAATAACGGCAATTAGCAATATACATCGCGGCTTGTTTTTTTCGGGAAGCGAGCAATGCAGCTGAAGACGCTGATGACGTTTTAGAAGTCAACAGATTTTTCGTTTCCAAAAAACGCTCTTTACTACGGAAGTTGTCCCAAGGAAGCCATGTGTAACATATTGGTATTGACGGATTTTCAAAATACCATTGCTGTTCCGGCGGACTTGTCCACTCGGGAACCTTCGACATCAGTTCATCAACACGAATTTCCAACGGCGTTTGACCCAAATAGATTCCGTTGCAATAAACATCAGTCCCTTTATACCAGCCGAAATCCCAAGAGATTATTCGTTTTTCCGATATTGTTGGTACTTCATAATTATTCAAATATCCCGCAATACCCAGTAAAAGGAAACTGTAATACACGGTTCCTGCAACAAAAACAGGCAGCCGCCATTGACCGCTCCGAAAAAGCCAAATTCCAAGTAAAAACGGGAACGTTACGAAAAATAAATAAACCCATCGCTCTGGAACGCCAAGAACCAGTGTTGTTGTATCATTCCAAAGCGGACTGTTCGACTCTATTATTGCGAAGAAGATAACATACGCAAGTAAAATAAAGATTGGCAGAAAGGGTAACGAAAGTATCAATCGAAATATAAATGGGGGGCGTTTTGTTCGTTTCATGGTAGTTTTTTGTTGTTGAAAAAAGGGTGAATTTTAACGGAAATAAAATGTTGAATTGTCAACTTTCGATTTCCTGATTATTATAGCAATAAATTCCGAACCAAGGCGTAAAAATGATTTGCAACAAAGCCGGAATTCCGAAAACCACGTATAAATGAGGCACGATAAATAAAGGAGCACCGTCAAAATTAATACCGACAAATAATGTTACAAGTATTGCCATAAAGGCAACAATGTAAATAATTAAAAAGACAGTAACGAACAGCCGCAACAAAAGCGAAAAACCGCGTCGCCGAACCGGTAAGCGAAAACGATTGGTGAGCATGAAGTAAAGTGTTGTGTGATAGGCTAACAGCGACGCAAAACCGTAACACATTAAAACCCG
>JAISBG010000191.1 GCA_031266315.1 Planctomycetaceae bacterium
GGCGATGAAATACGGAAACGATGGCAACCGGAATTGGGACTCAGAACAAAATTGTAATAAAAATAAATTTTATAGTTCAAGTCCCGCATGGAGGTAGGCGACGTTTCGCTGAAACGTCGTGTCGGCGACAGCCGACTTGCCCCTGTGGACGGACGAAAATTAGATATATTGTGTTAGTCATAAAAAGTATTTTCATAACTATTCAGTGTAATTTTTGTTAAAAATTTGCATGACTATTTACTTAACTGGTACAAAAAGCGGAGTAGCCCGATAGGGCTTAATTTTCATAACCGCAGGTCTTTGACCTGCGGTGTAACGACAAACAGACTACTGCCTGAAAGGCAGAACTTAGCACAACAACGAATTAAAATTCTGCCTTTCAGGCAGGGGGCATTGGTTCGTAACCGCAGGTCAAAGACCTGCGGTTACGAAAATAAAGCCCTGTCGGGCTATTCGGTTTTTCAGATCAATCCGGAAAATTGTTACTCGAAAAATACCAAATACAACCCTAATGTAGTATAAAATATGGAATATACTGATTCGTTTACTGTACCTGACAGAGAACATCCGTTGACGTTGATGGAACGTTTCCGTACAGAACCGTACCGGTTTGATTTTTGGCAGTCGGTAAAATTATTACAAAATGAAACACCTCCGGATAAAACATTGTCGGTTGAAACACCGCCGGAGATTGCCGATGTTTCGCCGGATAAAGAACGATTCCGGTTTGCGTCGCATGTTTCACAACAGTTTCCGGCAAGCGATGTACAAAATTTTATTGATAACGATTTTGCTGAAAGCGGGAATGGAATCAATAAACGAAATAATAAACCGGTTTTAAGTATCAATTTTTTCGGTCTTGCGGGACTGCATGGTCCGTTGCCTGTACCGGTTACGGAATTGATTCTTGACCGAGTGAAACATGGTGATACGGGGCTTCGGGATTTTTTGAACATTTTCAATCATCGGCTTATTTCGCTCTTGTATCGGGCGATGGAACCGATGCGACCCGGATGCGGTTCACAAACTCATCCGGCGGAAACGGAATTGGCGGATTATTTGTACGCGATTGCCGGATTATTGACAAACGGGTTACGAAAACCGGAACACGCAAGATTCCTGCCACACGCCATACTGTTTGCCAATAGGCGAAAAACCGCTTCAGGGTTAGAAAAAATTATTTCAGAACGTTTTAATGTTACGGCAAAAGTTGAAGAATTTCAAGGACGCTGGCTGTGGGTTGAAGAACGAGACCGGACAAAACTGGGCAACGCAAACAACCAACTCGGTCAAAACGCAATGCTCGGCGGAAGATTTTGGAACCAATCCGCAGGATTCGTACTCCAAATCAAAGGTTCCCACGCAAACAAAAAACGTAATGAAATTTTAAAGATCGTCCGTTTTTATGTCGGTGACGGTTTACACTGTGATGTACAGTTTATTGATAATTTCAGTAACTACATCACATTATGATTTGTGTAATTATTCAGTAAATTTTCGAAACAATTTTATGTTTTTCTCAATCATATTATTTTCATTTTTAAACAAAACAACCTCAGTAACTAAAAACAAATAACTTTTTATTACATTATTCATCAACATACTTTTCAAATAACAATGTAGAGAAGGTACAAGTTGAAATGGTAAAACCAAAATAATGTAATAAGGTTTGGATTTTTAGACGAATCATTATTAGTGAGGTTGTTTTAAAAAAATAAAGTGAAAATAAAGTTTTTTTTGAAACATTATAATACGTTTATTGTAAATTCGGCTGAAATATTACCAGTTTTAAAATGGGTCTTTATATGGTATCAACGACTATTTTAGTGTCAACCTGAACATAAACGCAACTAAAACTTTATTCAGCAACACCAATATTATCAATTATGAGTAAATTTAGACTTCCACAATTGTTACACTGTAAAAAGCATTATGATGATTTAGGACTCTTTGGTGATGCCTATATACCTATGGTTATTAACGCATTAGAATGTCTAATTGATCTTCCATACAATGTTACTAACTCATATGGTCTTTGTTCATACGCAAATATTCCAAATTTAATGCTGAAACGTCAAGATTATTGTTTTTATAGAGCAAGACTTGCATGTTATTACTTACTGCGAGGAAATATTCAGGGTGTAGGAAAAATCTGGGTGTTTCCGCGGGTGGCACATCGATGGAGGTATCATGTAGCTGTAGTCTTTCGAGAAAGAGAATCTCGTGAACTTTATGTATTTGACCCGCTACTATGCCCTACGTCACGGTCACAACTTAATTTACGTTCATGTATAATACTTAAAGATGAGTGGATCAACATTTGGGCGAATCGTCGATGGATTCGATACACGCAGTCCAGAGTGTACAGTCCTGCTTTTAGGGCTGATATGAGCACTCCTAATTTTGATAGGTATTGGAGTCATTGTTTTATTGCAATCACGCAGGCAGAGCTTCAAGAAATACTTGAACAAATCATAATTACTCCATAAAGTTGTTAAGTTAGCGATGATTTTTTCTCAAAAGTTAGCAATATCATTCGAAATTGATTCAATAAAAACTTTGGAATCAATTTCGGTGTCATCATTATATATGCTTACGATTGTGAGTGTCGAATCATCACTTGATTTTTCAAAGATTCTCGTTAAAGATATTCTTATTGCGTTTGATCTTCCTAACGGGAAGGCGAAGCATTATCTTAACGGAATTGTAACGCGAATAGAGCAGGGTAAAACGAAGCAACGCGGGACAGAATATACACTTGAAATTCGTCCGAAACTTTGGTTACTCACGCTTAAAAGTAATTGCGCCGTTTATCAGAAGAAAAATGTTATTGAAATTGTAACTGCAATTTTACAGAAGGAAAATATTAACATTTCAAATAAAACGTCGGGAAATTTTCCGAAACTGGAATATGTTGTTCAGTATAATGAAACGGATTTTGATTTTGTTTCGCGATTGCTTGAAGAGGCGGGGATTTTTTATTTTTTTACGCATACCGAAAATGACGCAACAATGGTTCTTGGCAATAAACCGGATATTTTTAC
>JAISBG010000400.1 GCA_031266315.1 Planctomycetaceae bacterium
AAGTGTTAGTTGACGGAAGTTTTTTCTCTTCCGGAGGCTGTCAAGTGTTAGTTGACGGGAGTTTTTTCTCTTTCGGAGGCTGTCAAGTGTTAGTTGACGGGAGTTTTTTCTCTTCCGGAGGCTGTCAAGTGTTAGTTGACGGGAGTTTTTTCTCTTCCGGAGGCTGTCAAGTATTAGTTGACGGGAGTTTTTTCTCTTCCGCAGGCTCTCCAACTAATTCTTTTATTTGTGGTGACTATTCAGTGGAATAGCCCGATAGGGCTTCATTTTCATAACCGCAGGTCTTCGACCTGCGGTAGTACCGCGATAAAAACCCGCCGCCTGAAAGGCGGGATTTTTTGCGGCAACGGGTTAAAATCCTGCCTTTCAGGCAGTGGTCTCTTTGGTTCACAGCCGCAGGTCGCTGACCTGCGGGTATGAAAATACTGCCTTGCAGGCAGAGAAAAAAATACTACTGAATAGTTTTTCTATCAACATGTTGTCCCTAAAGGGACAGGAAAATGAACTATTCCGTAAGATTAAAAACGAAGTTGATGCGTAACATGAGCGGATAATTTAAATTTGTTTTGGTAATTTTTTGGCAATTTTTGGCAAATAGCACGCTTTGCGTCCCCCGCTATCCACTATCAACTATCCGCTCTCCACTATCTTAGCAGTCCGACAAGAGTTTGGGCGATTCGGGGGAGCGGGACTAAAGATTCGGCACCGCCTTTTTCATAGGCTTCTTTGGGCATTCCGAACACAACACAAGTTGCCTCGTCCTGAGCAATACATCGCGCTCCGGCATCACGCATTGCCTTCATTCCATTGGCTCCGTCCGCTCCCATGCCCGTCAACATCGCTCCAACCGCTTTTCTCCCAACATTTTTGGCAACCGAAAACATCATCTGTTCCACCGAAGGACGGTGACCACAACACAACGGAGCATCAAAACACCGAACACACCAACCCATACCGGAACGAACCACTTCCAATTGTTTACCGCCTTGAGCAATCAAAACACGCCCGTCATAAATCGGGTCGCCGTCCGCCGCCTCTTTCACAATCACCTGAGCAAGACCATTGAGACGATCCGCAAACATTTTGGTAAATCCCGCTGGCATGTGTTGCACGACAACTGTTCCAATAAAATTCTTGGGAAATCCGCAAATCACTTCGCGTAAAGCTTCCGTGCCGCCGGTCGAGGCTCCAATTGCACAAATTCGGGTTGAAAGATTTTGCCCTGCCGTTTTGGTTCCAATACCTCCGGTTCCGGCAACCGGTTCGTATTGTTTGTGTTTCCAATGAGAGACATTCGCGGTGGAAGCAATTTTGATTTTTGTTTTGAGTTCATCGATCATTTGATCGAGGTTGCCGTCTTTGGGTTTGGCGACAAAATCAACCGCTCCGGCTGCCATCGCTTCAAGAGTGGTTTTTTGTCCCCGTTCCGTCAGACTGCTGACCATCACCACCGGAATCGGGTATTGCGGCATTAACTTGCGGAGAAATTCAACGCCATTCATTTTGGGCATTTCCACATCCAATGTCAAAACATCAGGACGCAATTTAACAATCTCGTCCCGCGCTTGATAAGGATCAGACGCTGTTCCACACACATTAATATTCAGATCTTTCGCCAAACCTTCCGAAAGAATACGGCGAACTAACGGTGAATCGTCAATAATCAAAACACGTACAATTCGAGCCATTGCCAATTACTCCCATTAAAACAAAAAGAATAAATCGAATATACCGTAGCCGGTATGGGCGATAGGCTTCGCCCTTGAATAACCGCTCCGCGTTGCTGCGTTTGCGTGTTCAGCGACGGAATTTTAAAACAACTTTAGTATAACTCTAACTATTTTATTCCACCTAAAAAAAATTACAAGAGGAAGGAATTATAGTTGTCATTGGGTGAGAACAATGTTATACTCAATACTCATTGAAAATTTTGGTTGACAGGTTTTTATTTTGAATCTGTTTTCCTTTGTTTTGCAGATTGTAATTGGTTTTATGTTTCAGGTTCAAATTATCAAAAAATTAGAAATTCAGTTCAACAATGCCGCTTTGGAAAATTGCATGGCGTAGTATTCAACATCGGTCATTGGCGTCCGGTTTGACGGCGTTTTCAATGGGACTTGGTGTTGCGTTGGTTGTTGCGGTCATCGTTATTTACGGTGTCCTAAACCAAACCTTTATGCGAAGCGCTCAAGGTTATGATATGGTAATCGGACCGCCTAAAGGTTCACCGTTAGAAGTTGTTCTTGGGGCGGTGTTCTATTCCAGTTATTTGAGCGACACCATTCCTTACGACTATTTTCGTCAACTCGAAACCGGTCCTTATTCGCCGGAAGTGGAAACGGCAATTCCTATCGCGTTGGGCGATCATATTTTCGGAATGCCCATTATCGCAACCACTCCGAAATTTTTTACCGAATTACGTTATCTGGATCGGTACAGTTATTCTTTCCGACACGGTAAAAATATGGATGCCGGAGGCGATTTTGAAGCGGTTCTCGGTTACGCTGCCGCCCAAAAAGCAAAACTCCATGTTGGCGACAAATTCAAAGCGACCATCTCAAAACATGTCTCGTCAACAGAATTTCCGGAACCGGACATGTTCACGGTTGCCGGAATTCTCGCCCCAACCGGAACCCCAAACGATCAAGCGTTCTTTGTGAATCTCGAAGGTTTCTTCATCATGAACGACCACGTCGATAGAACTGCAATTGATAAAGTTTTGACCCGAAAATCAACCGATCGCG
>JAISBG010000476.1 GCA_031266315.1 Planctomycetaceae bacterium
GTTTGAGACGATCATTGAACAGATCGAAACTGGTATCATCTTTGAAATAAGCAACAAAGACATCAAATGCCGCACTCGGATTAACAGTTTCAGGAATTGTCTCTTTTCCATCTGATTTGAGAAAGTGATACCACATCTCTTTGCCTTTATCGTCGAGTTGGTCAAATGATCGGGCGTTCACCATAGCGGCAACCGTGTTCCAAAGTGATTCGCGGAGTTGAATGAGGGGTTTGGGATCATTGACAAATACATGAAGCGATTCCCAACTTGCCCGATCTCTGGCAAGACGTTTAGCTTCGGGACTGGCAATAGAAAATGGCGAGTTGCAGACAACCGCACGTTCCGTAATACTGCCGCGATGAAACCGAAACGGCGGATTCCACGCTTCAATCAGGCAACTGATCGCCGTTGAAGTCAGAAACATAATCAAAAGAAACGCTCCCCAATGATTGTGTTTCAATTCCGTAATAAATCTTGAAAAACCGCCTTTTGAAGAGGAACGTAACGCGACGCGTTCACTACGGGTTCGTCGCGGCGGCAGTGAGACGGCTGGAATATTGTTCGATGAATTAGTTGTTGACATAAATTACCGGTAACCGTTTCCGAAAATAAACAAAATTGTTGTTCAAACTGCGGTAAATTCGTTTAAAACGATTACAAACATTGTTTACGGCAATGTGTTGCTAGGTGATTACAACCCAAGCAACATGACGAATAAAACCGATTGCCGAATAAGTCATCAAATTGAGAAGCAGGAAACCCAAAAGAATCACGGTTGTCCAACGCCTCCGCGTTGAAGCACTGCCCAAACACATCGCCGCAGTGCCGTGACAAGAAAATCATTATATTCTTTTTAATTATTACGGCAAGCAACTACGTAAGCAACTAGGTAGGATTGCCCGTTTTTTCGTAGCCGTTCACGAAAAATCAAGGTAAAGAGATACGATTCCTAAGTCCTACGGACTATAACATGGATAACCCCGTGCAAACGAAGTGCAGCACGGGGGAAACGTTCAAACGCCAGCGTTTCGGGTTCAAACGCCGGCGTTTTGAGTTCAAACGCCGACGTTTCGAGTTCAAACGCTAGCGTTTCGAGTTCAAACGCCGGCGTTTCGAGTTCAAACGCTAGCGTTTCGGGTTCAAACGCCAGCGTTTTGGGTTCAATTTCCGGCGATTCTAGTCGATTTGTCCTCCAAGAAGGGCAAATTTTCTGATTCTACCGGATTATGTGTTTCCCACCAGAATCGTCAAATATAGGTAAAATTTCATAGACAATCATAAGTTGGCAATCATCAGGTAGGCAACCTTTCGCTATTTGCTAAAAGGTCGCGTCGGTGTACTCGCCGACAGTAAATCAGAGGAACGATGGTTAATGGTGTTGCCTTTCGTTTTGGAGTCAATGCCGAGTCAACCGGCGCGACCCTTCAGCGAAGGGATCGCCCACCTTATAGTTGCTTATGATTGTTTTATAGTTGCCGTCGTTTTTTTTAACGTCCCTGTCCTCCCGGACGTATTCCGAAACCGCTGGGATTGTTGCCGCCGAAACCACCGAAGTTATTACTACCGAAACCGCCAGGGTTATTGCCGCGCATGATATTCAGAAATGGATTGTTGCCGCCAAAACCGGTGTTTCCAAATCCGGTGTTGCCGGTTCTGTTGAATCCTCCGAAACCGGTTGAATTATTACCGAAACGGCTATTGCCGCTACCGAAACCGCTAAAATTATTGACGGACGTTGTTGAAGTTGAAGATCGGCTGGTTGAAAATTTAACCGAATCGCCATAGACATTGCCAATTGTTTGGCGAGCAAGATCGGAACTAATCTTTAACGGAACAACTTCAACAATCATTTCCGTTTGAACCGCAATTTCATCCAATTCCTTGACAAACGCTTCGACTTGCAGGAACAACGATTCCGGCGCGGAAACAATTAAAGAATTTGATCGGCTGTCCACACCAAGCGTCATTGTTGGTTCCGGTTCTTTTGCCGTAGAACTTCCGCCTTGATTTCCTCCCATACGCATTAGTTGTTGAATCATTGCTCCGGGACCGCCCGGCATTCCTTGCATCATTCCCGGCGGCATTCCGGGCATCATCGGCGGCATCATTCCCGTCATCATTGGTGTTGACGCTTGATCACCGCCGGAAGACCGACGGTTGGTAGTTCTGTTTCCGCCGGAAGTTGCAGAGGTTGCGGTGTTGCCGGTTCCGCCTTGAAGCCGGTTCACGTACACTTTTTCAACAACCGTTTGAGCATCTTCCGCCCGCATGTTTTTCAAGGGAATTAGTCGCGGTTTGGGGCGATTCAAAATATCGCCGCCCTGAATATCCGCCTGATCGAGAATCGGTAACAACCGCTCGATTGTTTTGTGATCCACAGGATTTGCCTGAATCAGCAAAGCGTTGAGACGGGTATCCGCCGAAATCGAAACCAGACCGGTTTTCTCAATGGAATTGCCGAGTGTCAACAAACCAAGAACTTCCGCGCGTTGCTCGCCTTCAAACGACGGCGAAGTATCGACCGAACCCGTCCCGCTCACCCCCAATGTTGACACACTGCCGGAACCCATTAACGTTTGCAGCGTTTGCGCGACAACTTCCGCCGTTGAATTTTTGAGATAATAAACAACAAGCGATGTTTTGCCCAACACCGATTCATCGGAAAGCATTCGGATCAATTCTTCCAGTTTATTCAACGCTTCCGGGTCTTCCGAAGAAATCATCAAACCATTCGGACCCGACGAAACAACAACCGGTGCCGAAGGAAGTTTGGAATTTGTCGCGGGAATTGAATCTGTTACGGGAGCGGTTGGAATCTGTTGAAGTGTTTCCAGTTTTTTCTGCAACTCGTTGATTTGCCGTTTCAGTTCTTCCGTTTCGGAAATTTCCAATGTCCGTATCGGTTGATAAACCGGTTGGTGTTGCGATTCCGTTTCGGTAACTTTCGTCTGCTGAACCGGAAGATAAAACGGTTTTTTCCCGATTAACGTTGTCGGCAGTTCTTTGTCAAATGTTTCATCAATCAGTTCGTCCACTTTTTCCTCTTTGGATTTCAACTCATTGGTCGAACGCATCGGAACAATTGCCGACGGTGTTACAACTCTAATTTCGTTCTGCTCAAGTTTGGGCCAAATCTCTTTGAGTTGGTCGAGAACCAGAGCGGTTGCCGCCGGAGAAAGCGGAATGTTACGAATCGTCGATGTATTGACAATCTTGCCGCCGGTTCCGTCTTCACCAAGTTTTTGGAGCAACGCCCGAATTTCCTTAATTTGCGAAACGGTTCCGCGAACAATAATTTGCCGTGCGGAAACATCGGCTTCAACAGTGGGAGCCGGAACAGCGGGAGTTGTTTTAGCGGAAGAGGAAGCGGAAGTTATTTCACTGACCGTTGAGGTTGCAAAAAATTTCCTGATCGAATCAACCGCCGAAAGCGGACTCAACCGTTTAAGCGGAATCACTTCGATTTGCGGAACATTAAGTTGCATTTGTTTAATTGTTTCGCGAATCGTTGCATGATTGGCAGGGCGTCCGAGAGCGGCAATACCACCGGTTTTTGTATCCAGCGACAACCGGACGTCGGGTGTTCCGGCAAGCAATGTTTGAAGCACGGCAAGCACCGCAACCGGATCGGCAGTTCCGGCATCGTAAACTTCAAACTGCGGCTGACCTTCGAGTAAAATGTTTTTTGAAACAAAGGAACCGTCAATTGTTTTGATAATTTCTTTCGCCCGTTCAATCATATCGCCGCGACCGGACATCCATATTTTCGTGCCGGAAATATCGACAGCGGTTCGGAGTGAGGTGTCGGTTTCCTCAATAGCAAGAAGTTTTCGCATAATTCCAAGTGCTTCGTCGGCAGAAAGATTTTGCATTTCGATAATATGAATTATTCCCGAAGACAACGCGTCCGGATCGTCAATCCGTTTGATAATATCACGAATTGTCCGAAGAGTTCCGGCGGTTTCCGTAATCACAATTTGTTGCGATTTCGGCAAAACCACCAAACTGCCTTGCGGTCCCAGCAATTTTTCCGCTTCCGCCTGAATAATATCCGGTGTTGTTCGGTTAAGGCTAAAAACACAACGGCAGATTTCATATTTTCCCCGTTCCTCGAGTTCATTCGGCGTAATGGGTTCCAACAAATTCGGCGGAATACCGTCCGGCAAATAAATAATGAACATCGTATTGCCCTTACGAATAATCGTGTATTCCTTGAACAAGAGATAGGAATTGAGAATATCAAGAGCCTCGATGGGTGTGTAATATTGATTGTCTGTCAAATTCAACGATCCTTGCGGCACATTATCCGCCTGAAGCGACAAACCCGCCTGATCCGCAAACCACTCAATAACATCTTTCCAAGGTGCATACTTAAAATTAAACCGAAGTTTTTTATCAACTTTATCAACTTTATCGATTTTGTTCTCATTGTCATTGTCTGTTTTTTCCGGTTCTTTATTTTCCGATTCTTTCGTTTCTGACAATAATTGAGGAGGTTGCGGAGATTCTACCGGAACATTTTGTTCGGGAAAAAACGGTTCAGCAGGTGCTACCGACAACGGTTCGCAAGTGCCTTCAAATTCAGTAGGAGTTAGTTGTTGCGTCGTAGAAATTCCTTGCTCCTCGGTATTGGTAAAAATTGCCGTGAAACCGAGAACAAACATTCGATTCCAAAACATCAACTCTGCCGCTTGCGGTGTTTTAATCGGTTTAATCGGTTCAACTTGTTTAACCGGTGGTTCCGTATTAACCGGTGATTTTGTGTTGACCGGTAATTTCGTATTTACCGGCGATTCCGTATGAATCGTTGAATCATTATCATTAACTGTCGAACTTTTTACTTCGGATATTTCGGATTTTTCATTTTCCGGCTTTTTGAGTGTGTCGGTTGGAGGTTCAACTTTCACCGGTTGCGGTTTGGAAATATCGACCGGCTTCGGCGGTTCTGGTTTTGAAGGTTCCGGCTTCAGGGGTTCTGGTTTTAGAGGTTCCGCCTTCGGTGGTTCCGGCTTTGACGGTTCTGTCTTCGGCAGTTCCGGCATTGGCGGTTCCGATTTTGTGGATTCAACTACGGTCTCCTTTTGCGGTTCCGTCGGCAAAACGTCTTCCGCTTTTTTTCGGCAACCGGAACAACAGGGTTGGAGCAAAATAATGGTCAGAAACAAAATCCAAATGAATTTTTGAGAATCAATAAAATGGAACATCTTCATTACAAACCTCAGGAACAACACTTAAAGTACAAAGTACAACCAGACAATAATGATATTAACCATTATTATACATTTTCGGACTTTAAAAAACGAGAAAAAGAGAGAAAACAATAGAAGATTAAAAAGAATTTTCGACATAAATCGGGAAATTTCTAAATATACGGATTTTATACTGTATGCGGCAGAGTGAATATAGATTACGGGAGGTTCGGAAAAATCTCTACAAAAAAATAAAACGATAGAATCTCAATTATTACCTCCGGTTCCGCCCCGTAGTTAAAAAGTAAGTGTTTAAGATGAATGAAAGTCAAGATGAAGAGTTGATTCATGGTTTTTAGTCCGATGGTTTTGTCGAAGGATTATCAACCGCTTGCAAGATTTTGTTTGCGCGGGGGGGTTGCGATTGCGTCCCGTTAGGGACGACATGTTGGTAGAAAACGATGGAACAAATTGTCCGCGTCCCGTAGGGATGCTATGTTGGTAAAGTTAATGAGCGAACCCTCATTTTACCAATATTTCGTCCCTAACGGGACGAGTGTTTTTAATAGGATTATTTTTCTACCAACATTTTGTCCCTAACGGGACAGGAAAAGAAACGATTCAGTAAGATGAAAGACGAAGTTGATGCATAACATGAGACAATAAAATCGATGACTTGTACTGTCTTGCGGATCATTCGAGTTCAGGCACATCCAGAATGTTTAGAGGCACATTCGGAATGTGTAGAGGCACATTCAAAATGTGTAGAGGCACATTCAGAATGTTTAGAGGCACATTCAGAATGTTTAAAGGCACATTCAGAATGTGCCAATAGATTCTCAGGCACGGATTGCCTGTAAGTAGGAATGGGTGGCATGGGCAATTGGGCAACCGTTCGCTGAACGGTTGCGTCGGCGTACTCGCCGACTGTGAATCAGGTTAAGGGCGGCAAAATGAAAACTCAACCGGCGCAACCGTCCAGCGGACGGATTGCCTACCTCTTTTCGCGTTTAAAACGAACTTTTCAATGCTTGGACACCTAATCCGGTAGATTCAGGGAAAACTTGCAATCCTACCGGCGGTGTCTTGTAAAAATAGGATAGATTTTTATAATAGACCGAAAATAAAAATAAGTGCGGTTCCTATTTTATTCAATATCGTAATTTAATACCGCATTTGATAGTTACGGTAAATTCTATTATCTTTTAATTGTTATGATGGATTACTATTTTCAGGAATTGTTTGCGGAACGGATTGGCGGCGCGAATTACGGTAAATCAAACGAGATTTATAAGTTCGAAAAAATCAAACGCGCCAAACGGCAGGCAATCAAAGATTTTCCTAATCGTCCCTTGATTGACTTTGGTATTGGTGAGAATGACGCAATGGCTGATGAAAATGTCCGGCGGGTTATGGCTCACGAAATCAATCAACCGGAAAATCGCGGTTATGCCGATAACGGTTGTCTTGAATTTAAAGAAGCCGTTGCCCGATTTATGGAACGGAATTTTCATGTCAAACTTGATCCGATTACGGAAATCAATCATGCGATTGGTTCAAAACCGGCGTTGGCAATGTTGCCGTATGTTTTTATCAATCCGGGTGATGTAACATTATTGACGGTTCCCGGTTATCCGGTTGCCGGAACACATACAAAATATTGCGGCGGTTCGATTTATCATCTGCCGCTCACGGAAGAAAATCAATTCTTTCCCGATTTTGAATCCATTCCTGAAGATATTTTGAACAAAACCAAACTTCTTGTACTAAATTATCCCAACAGCCCGACAGGTCAGGTTGCAACGGTTGAATTTTATGAAAAAGTAATCGGATTAGCGAAGAAACATAAATTTGTTGTTGTTCAGGATGCTGCACATCTCATGTTCACTTATCGTGATGCGCCGCTTAGTTTTTTGCAGGTTCCCGGGGCGCGTGATGTGGGAGTCGAAATCCATTCACTCTCGAAAGGCTGGAACATGATTGGTTGGCGTATTGCGTGGGTTTGCGGTAATGAACGGATTATTCAGGCGTTTGCCGATGTGAAAGATAACTGCGACAGCGGTCAGTTTCTTGCGATCCAAAAGGCAGCGATTGCGGCTTTGGACGATCCCAAAATTCCAAAAGAAACCAACCAAAAATATTACCGTCGACTCGAAAAACTGGTCGCAACACTTCGGGCATTCGGTTTTGAATGTGAAATTCCCGGCGGAACTTATTTTTTATACGTTAAATCTCCGAAAGGCATTGTTAATGG